>PNND01000305.1 GCA_013824045.1 Rhodobacter sp.
CAGGAGAAGGGCGAAGTTGGCCTGCCAGCCGAAAACCTCATCCAGCACACCGCCGATGACGGGGCCTATCATGGGCACGATCGACATGCCCATGGTGACATAACCGATCATCGAGGCGGCCTCGGCATCCGACACCATGTCGCGCACCACGGCGCGTGACAGCACCATGCAGGCGGCGATGACGGCCTGCGCCATGCGGCAGATCAGGAAGGTGGTGGCATCGGGGGCGATGAGTGTGCCGACAGTGGCGATCAGGAACAGGATGATGGACCACAAGAGCACCTTGCGGCGACCAAAACGGTCGGAGATGGGGCCGATGACGATCTGAAGCAGGGCCGAAAGGCCGAGATAGAGCGCGACGGAAAGCTGCATCAGCCCATAGGGTACGTCGAACCATGCCGCCATGCCCGGCAGCGAAGGCAGGAATATGTTCATCGTCAGCGCCGACAGGCCCGCCATCAGGATGAGGGTCGAGATATGGGGCGGGGTGCGGCGATCAAGGAAGCGGGGGCTGGTCATGGTGCTGGCCTATGCCGTGGCTTTGCCGCTGTCCATGGGCCGGAATGCACAGCGCTGTGTGCGGGGCGTGGTCAGCCCCATTTGTGGAAGATGAAGAAGGCACCCAGCGCGATGAAGGCAAAGCCGATGGCGTGGTTCCAGCTGAGTGGCTCTTTCAGGTAGAACACGGAAAAGACAGCGAAGACGGTGAGGGTGATGACTTCCTGAATCGTCTTGAGTTCGGCAGCCGAAAAGTAGCCGTGGCCGATGCGGTTGGCGGGCACTTGCAGCGCGTATTCCGGCAGGGCGATGAGCCAACTGGCAAGGATCACCAGCACCAGCGAGGCGGATTTGTATTTCAGATGCCCATACCAGGCGAAGGTCATGAAGATGTTCGACGCGATGAGCAGGCCGATGGTGATGACGGGGACAGGAAGCTGGGTCATGGGGGCCTCGGATCGGCGGGGATATGAAGGTTCAGGGTTTCGGGCGTGGCGGGGCAGAAGGCAAGAAGTTTGCTGATTTGCGTTTTGCATGAATGGCTCTGCCAATTTATTGCAAATATGCGAAACTCCGTTTTGCCATGGCCGCCGGGGCGGCTATGGTCCGGCCAAATTTGCGGCCAAAAGTCGTGGGCGAAATTCGGGGGAGCGTGTCGATGAAGGATATCCTGCAGGAACTGGAAGACCGCCGTGCCGTGGCCCGCGCCGGGGGCGGCGCGCGCCGGGTGGAGGCGCAGCACGCCAAGGGCAAGCTGACCGCGCGGGAGCGGGTGGAACTGCTGCTGGACGAGGGCAGTTTCGAAGAGTTTGACATGTTCGTGCAGCATCGCTGCACCGATTTCGGGATGGAAGAAACGCGCCATCCCGGCGATGGCGTGATCACCGGCTGGGGCACGATCAACGGTCGCATGGTCTATGTGTTCAGCCAGGATTTCACGGTGCTGGGCGGATCGGTGTCGGAAACCCATGCGGCGAAGATCTGCAAGATCATGGACATGGCGATTCAAAACGGCGCGCCGGTGATCGGGATGAACGACTCTGGCGGTGCGCGGATTCAGGAAGGCGTGAGTTCGCTGGCCGCCTATGGCGAGGTGTTCCAGCGCAACATCATGGCATCCGGCGTGGTGCCGCAGATCAGCCTGATCATGGGGCCATGCGCGGGTGGTGCAGTCTATTCACCTGCGATGACCGACTTCATCTTCATGGTGAAGGACTCGTCCTACATGTTCGTCACCGGGCCCGATGTGGTGAAGACCGTCACGAATGAGGTGGTGACCGCCGAGGAGTTGGGTGGGGCGGGGACGCATACGAAGAAATCATCCGTCGCGGATGGGGCGAGTGAGAATGATGTGGAACTGCTGGCCGAGACGCGGCGGCTGTTCGACTTCCTGCCGTTGAACAATCGTGAGAAGGCCCCTGTGCGGCCGTTCTTTGATGATCCGGGCCGGATCGAGATGTCCTTGGATACGCTGGTGCCGGACAATCCGAACCAGCCCTATGACATGAAGGAACTGATCCTGAAGATCGCCGATGAGGGCGATTTCTTTGAGATCCAGAAGGATTTCGCGGGCAACATCATCTGCGGCTTCATCCGGATTGAGGGGCAGTCGGTGGGCGTGGTGGCGAACCAGCCGATGGTCCTGGCCGGATGTCTGGACATTGACGCCTCGCGCAAGGCCGCGCGGTTCGTGCGGTTTTGCGATGCGTTCGAGATTCCGATCCTGACGCTGGTGGATGTGCCGGGGTTCCTGCCCGGGACGGGGCAGGAATATGCGGGCGTGATCAAGCACGGGGCGAAGTTGCTGTTTGCTTATGGCGAGGCGACGGTGCCGAAGGTGACGGTGCTGACGCGCAAGACCTATGGCGGGGCCTATGTCGTGATGTCGTCCAAGCATTTGCGGGGCGATTTCAACTATGCCTGGCCTACGGCGGAAGTGGCCGTGATGGGGGCAAAGGGCGCGGTAGAGATCCTCTATCGTAGCGAGTTGGGCGACAAGGAGAAGATCGCGGCGCGGGTGAAGGATTACGAGGACCGCTTCGCCAACCCCTTTGTGGCGGCGGAAAAGGGGTTCATCGACGAGGTGATCATGCCCCATTCCACCCGCCGCCGGGTGGCGCGCGCCTTTGCCAGCCTGCGCGGGAAAAAGCAGGCCAACCCGTGGAAGAAGCACGACAATATTCCGCTGTAGGAGCCGCACGATGCCCGCCGCCCTTGCCCGTATCGCCGTGATGGCCGCCCTTCTGGCGGGGTCTGCGGCTGCGCAGGAGGCGGTGGTTGAACTGGTCGTGGAACCCGGCGACGGGATGCTGATCGAGGTGCCATCGGGGCAGGAGATCACCTTGCAGGATGTGATCTGGAACGCGCCGGGCCCGGACGGGCTGGCGTTGAGGTTCCGCTTTCTTGCGCCGGGCATCGCGCCGGGGGGCGGGGTGGATTTCGACACCGCCGCCGCCGACATGCAGCATCTGTGCGACACCTATGCCTTGCCACGCATCGCAGATCAGGGGCCGCACCCGGAACAGGTGATCATTTCGCTGTCGGACGTAGCTGTGGCCTTTGGGGAAGCGGCCCCCGAGGCCACGCAATTCTTTGAATCCTTCCGGATCGAAGACGGTGTTTGCGTCTGGGAGATCTTCTGATGTCCGCCGATGGCTGCAGGATGCGTCTTGCCCGCGGGGGCCTTGCTGATGTAGCAGGGCCACAGGCTGATAACTTGGCTTCGCTTGCGTGTGCTTTCGCCGATTTTTCGGATATGGTGCCTGCAGGCCGAACCCAAGCGGCCTATGCCTCGCATCGGGGGCAGGCCGGCGGCGTTTCGTTCGGTCTGACCCTCCAAGAAAATAGGAGTAGAGGATGTCGAAGAGCACGAAAACCATTCTGGCCCTGGCCATGGTTGCATTTGTCGCAGCTTGCGCTGCCAAAGAAGAAGAAGTCGTTTACGTGGATACCCCCGTTTCGACCGAGCCGGCTTTCACCGGCAAGTACAAGTAAGACATCCGGGCGGGCCAATGGGGCGTGTCAGCCCCGGCCCGCCCCGATTATGTCTGGCGCCCTGAAAACGGGCGCCGGATTTGACCTTGGCCGTTTGATCCGGCATGACGCCCCCCTTGATATTGATGGGGGCAGGACATGCTGAAGCATCGCGGTTTTCCGGGGCGGTTGCCCGGAACGGACTTCCAATTCGTCATACGGCGCGAGAACCGCAAGGACGGGCCGGCAAAGATCGTGAAGCGGGAACGCTATCGCGACCGCAAACATGCCGACCGGATGGCCGATCAGGGGTTCATGGCGGCGCTCTGGGCGCAGTTCGGCGAAGAGCCGTTCGAGCGGGGCAATCTGGATGCGGGGCGGCTGTCTTGGCTGTTCGGGCGTGAGGTGGTGCCGGCGGAGGACCCGTTCGATCCCTGTTCCTATGACGCGATGCTGCGCATCGACGTGAAGCGGGCCGAGGCGAGCTTTCCCGAGGTGTTCGCCAAGAACGCCCCCGATTTCGGCTTTGCCGAGGATGATTATGACGGTGACGGGGGGGATGACTAGGCATGGTTTCGCCGACCGCATCCGCATTCTGGCAAGCTTTCGCACAGCGCGATTTCGGCGCTGACTTCGGGTTTGCCATGCGTGCCTTGGTCGGCCAAGCTGATGGACATGCGGGGTGCTTATCCTACGGCCCCCGTCTCTGCCTAGACTGTACCCCTTCCCTTGCAGTCCGGCCGGCCCCGCAGCTGGGGCGGCCGGACTTTTTTTCCAAGGGGTGCGCCGGGCTGGATGCGCGCGCTTCTGCCGATCACACGAAACCGGGATCGTCGGGCCGCGGTTTTCCCTTTATTGCGGCTGTGAACACGGTAAACTCGTGGTCAATAACAACCTTGAGAGGCAACGAGCCATGCGTAAGTATTTTGTCATTCTTGCACTTGCCACCACGACCCTTGCGGGCTGTATGGCGACCCCGACCGAGCGCGGCCTTGGCGGCGCGGTCGCCGGTGCCGCTATCGCCGATGCGATGGATGAAAACATGGTTGCCGGTGCTGCACTCGGCGCGCTGGCCGGGGCTGCGTCTTGCGGCTTGCCGGGGCTGCCGCCCTGCCGCCGCTACTGATCTGACGGCTGCCTTCGGGCAGCCGGTTGTCACATCGCAAAGGCCATCCGGGCAGATCGCCCGGGTGGCCTTTGTCATTTCCGCGTCCCGGCCCGGACGCGGTAGAAGGGGAGAGAGATGTTCAAGAAGATCCTGATCGCCAACCGGGGCGAGATTGCCTGCCGCGTCATCAAGACAGCCCGCAAGATGGGCATCAAGACGGTGGCGGTCTATTCCGATGCCGACCGCAACGCGCTGCATGTGAAGATGGCGGATGAGGCGGTCCATATCGGGCCTGCGCCCGCGAACCAATCCTATATCGTGATCGACAAGATCATGGCGGCGGTGCGCGCCACGGGGGCCGAGGCGGTGCATCCGGGATACGGGTTCCTGTCGGAGCGGATGGATTTCGCAGCCGCGCTGGAGAAGGAGGGCGTGGTGTTCATCGGCCCGCCCAGCCCGGCGATTGAGGCGATGGGGGATAAGATCACCTCGAAAAAGCTGGCGCAGGAGGCCGGGGTGTCGACCGTGCCCGGCTATATGGGCCTGATCGCGGACGCCGATGAAGCGGTGAAGATCAGCGGCGAGGTGGGATACCCCGTCATGATCAAGGCCAGCGCCGGGGGCGGTGGCAAGGGCATGCGGATCGCATGGAATGATGCCGAGGCGGCGGAAGGGTTCCAGTCATCCAAGAACGAGTCGGCGGCGAGTTTTGGCGATGACCGGATTTTCATCGAGAAGTTCGTCACGCAGCCGCGCCATATCGAAATTCAGGTTCTGGCCGACAAGCATGGCAACTGCGTCTATCTGCACGAGCGGGAATGTTCGATCCAGCGCCGCAATCAGAAGGTGATCGAAGAGGCGCCGTCGCCGTTTCTGGACGAAGCGACGCGCAAGGCGATGGGTGAGCAGGCCTGCGCCTTGGCGAAAGCGGTGGGCTATACCAGCGCGGGGACGGTGGAATTCATCGTTGATGGGAACCGCAACTTCTATTTCCTTGAGATGAATACCCGCCTGCAGGTGGAACATCCGGTGACGGAGTTGATCACCGGGGTCGATCTGGTGGAGCAGATGATCCGCGTGGCGGCGGGCGAGCCTTTGCCCTTTGCCCAAGGCGACCTGAAGATCAACGGCTGGGCGATGGAAAGCCGGCTCTATGCGGAAGACCCGTATCGGAACTTCCTGCCGTCGATTGGCCGTCTGACGCGCTATCGCCCGCCGGTCGAAGGCAAGACCACACGCGGGGGGATCGTGCGCAACGATACCGGCGTGTTCGAGGGCGGCGAGATCAGCATGTATTACGACCCGATGATCGCCAAGCTGTGCACCTGGGGCGAGACGCGCGAGGCGGCGATTGAGGAGATGCGGCTGGCGCTGGACACGTTCGAGGTAGAGGGGATCGGGCATAACCTGCCCTTCGTGGGCGCGGTGATGGATCACCCGCGGTTCGTTTCGGGCAATATCACCACGGCCTTCATAGCCGAGGAATATCCCGAAGGGTTCCAAGGCGCGACACTGGACGCGCCGACGTTGCGCCGGGTGGCGGCGGCGGCGGCGGCGATGAACCGGGTGGCCGAGATCCGGCGCACGCGGATCACTGGGACGATGGACAACCATCAGCGCCGGGTTGGCGATGACTGGGTGGTGGCGGTGCAGGGCGAGGCCTTTGCCGTGACGATATCGGCCGACCGGGACGGATCGACGGTGACCTTTGCCGAAGGCACCGCGCATCGGGTGACCAGCGACTGGACGCCGGGGCAGCCGTTGGCGCGGTTGATGGTGGATGGCGCGCCTTTGGTGATGAAGGTGGGCAAGATCTCGGGCGGGTTCCGGCTGCGGCTGCGTGGGGCGGATGTGAAATGCCATGTCCGCAGCCCGCGCCAGCACGAATTGGCGCTGCTGATGCCGGAGAAGATGCCCCCCGACACGTCGAAGTTCCTGCTCTGCCCGATGCCGGGGCTGGTGGTGAAGATCAACGTGGCGGAAGGCGACGAGGTTCAGGAAGGGCAGGCTCTGGCCACCGTGGAGGCGATGAAGATGGAGAACATCCTCAAGGCCGAGCGTCGCGGTGTGGTGAAGAAGATCACCGCCAGCGCGGGCGCGAGCCTGAAGGTGGATGAAGTGATCATGGAGTTCGAGTGAACCGATGATGGTGCCGGTTCATCAGGTGATGACTGATCTGCGGTTGGGCGGCGATCAGCCGCCCGCCGCAGGGCGGTTGCCCTGCTGGATTTCCTGCCGACGCAGCGGGAATTTGTCGATGGCGTGGGTGATTTCGCGCACGTCCCAGGGCAGCGGTTTGCGCAGCGTGGTTTTCAGATCCTTGTCGAGGATCACCAGCGAAAACCCGCGCGGGCGCAGTTTCTTGCGCAGTTCGGACCGGGCGGCGGGGTCTGTATCGACGATCACCACCACATCGCGCGCCAGAAGCGCGGCGGGATCGCGACCGATCAGGTCCATCTGGCGGATGAAGTTCGGATCGTTGGGCGAGTCCGCGAACACGACCAGCGGGCGCTTAAGGAACATGAGATCGTTCAGCACCACCTCGGATGCCGGGACGGGGGCGAAATCGGCCGTTTCTTGCGCGAGCGCGGAGAACGGGAGCAGGGCGGCGACGATCAAGGCGAACAGTGGTTTCATGCGCTTCCTCTTTGCACCTGAATATAGGGCAGGCGTCTGAAAACCCAAGGGATATGGCCGGGATGCCCAGCCCGGCAGTGGAAGGAAGAAAGATGACCGAAGATCTGTCGAAATGGCGGGCGCTGGCTGCCAAGGAATTGAAGGGCGCAGACCCCGACAGCCTGACGTGGAACACGCTGGAGGGGATCGCGGTCAAGCCGCTTTATACGCAGGCGGATGTGGCGGGGCTGCCGCAGCTGGGCGAAGTGCCGGGGGTGGCGCCGTTCACGCGCGGTGTGCGGGCCACGATGTATGCCGGGCGGCCTTGGACCATCCGGCAATATGCCGGGTTTTCGACGGCGGAAGAGAGCAACAATTTCTATCGCAAGGCGCTCGCGGCGGGGCAGCAGGGGGTTTCCGTGGCCTTCGATCTGGCCACCCATCGTGGCTATGACAGCGACCATCCGCGCGTGGTGGGCGATGTGGGCAAGGCGGGCGTGGCCATCGACTCGGTCGAGGATATGAAGGTGCTGTTCGACGGCATCCCGCTGGACAAGGTCAGCGTGTCGATGACGATGAACGGGGCGGTGATCCCGGTTCTGGCGAGTTTCATCGTGACCGGGGAAGAGCAGGGTGTGAGCCGCGCGGCGCTTTCGGGGACGATCCAGAACGACATCCTGAAAGAGTTCATGGTGCGCAACACCTATATCTATCCGCCTGAGCCCAGCATGCGGATCATCGCGGATATCATCGAATACACGGCAAAAGAGATGCCGAAGTTCAACTCCATTTCGATCTCCGGCTATCACATGCAGGAGGCGGGGGCGAACCTTGTGCAGGAATTGGCCTTCACGCTGGCCGATGGGCGGGAATATGTGCGTACCGCGCTGGCGCGGGGGATGGATGTGGATGCCTTTGCGCCGCGCCTGTCGTTCTTTTTCGCCATCGGGATGAACTTCTTCATGGAGGTGGCCAAGCTGCGCGCGGCGCGGATGCTGTGGCACCGGATCATGGAGGGCTTTGGCGCAAAGAAGACCGAAAGCCTGATGCTGCGCACCCATTGCCAGACCAGCGGCGTGAGCTTGCAGGAGCAGGACCCCTATAACAACGTGATCCGCACCGCTTATGAGGCGATGGCGGCGGCGCTGGGGGGGACGCAATCGCTGCACACCAATGCGCTGGATGAGGCGATTGCCTTGCCGACGGAATTCAGCGCCCGGATCGCGCGGAACACGCAGTTGATCCTGCAGGAAGAGACGGGGATCACCCATGTCGTCGATCCGCTGGCGGGGTCCTATTATGTAGAGACGCTGACGGTGCAACTGGCCGAGGAGGCCTGGACCCTGATGGAAGAGGTCGAGGCGATGGGGGGCATGACCAAGGCGGTGGCCACGGGGATGCCCAAACTGCGGATCGAAGAAAGTGCTGCGCGGCGGCAGGCGATGATCGACCGGGGCGAGGAGGTGATCGTCGGGGTCAACAAGTACCGCAAGGACAAGGAAGACCCGATCGATTTTCTGAACATCGACAATGTCGCGGTGCGCGAGTCGCAGATCGCGCGTCTGCGCGCCACCCGTGCGGCGCGGGACGAGGCCGCCTGTCAGGCGGCGCTGGAAGAGATGACTCGCCGCGCCACAGAGGGCGGCAATCTGCTGGAGGCGGCCGTGGTTGCGGCCCGCGCAAGGGCCACAGTCGGAGAGATCAGCATGGCGATGGAAAAGGTGTTCGGGCGTCATCGCGCCGAGGTGAAGACCTTGGCCGGAGTTTACGGCGCGGCCTATGAGGGGGATCAGGGCTTTGCCCAGATCCAGAAGGATGTGGAAGCCTTTGCCGAGGAAGAGGGTCGGCGGCCGCGGATGCTGGTCGTCAAGATGGGGCAGGATGGGCATGATCGGGGGGCAAAGGTGATCGCCACGGCTTTTGCCGATATCGGGTTCGATGTGGATGTGGGCCCGCTGTTCCAGACGCCGGAAGAGGCGGCGCAGGATGCCATCGACAATGACGTGCATGTGGTGGGGATTTCCAGTCAGGCGGCGGGGCACAAGACGCTGGCGCCCAAGCTGGTGCAGGCGCTGAAGGATGCGGGCGCGGGGGAGATTCTGGTAATCTGCGGGGGCGTGATCCCGCAGCAGGATTACCAGTTCCTCTATGATGCCGGGGTGAAGGCGATCTTCGGCCCGGGGACGAATATCCCCGAGGCGGCGCGGGATATTCTGGCGCTGATCCGGGCGACCCGGACCTGAAGCTTTCCATGCCACTTGTTGTGAAACGGCGTGCGGTGGTGATGGGTTTGGGGGCGATGGGGCTTGGCCTGCGGGCGGCGCGGGCGGCGGAGGGGCCGGTCGTGGTGATCGGGGCCGGGCTGGCCGGGTTGTCTGCGGCGCGGGCGCTGGCCGAGGCGGGGCAGGCGGTGATGGTGCTGGAGGCGCGGGATCGGCCGGGCGGGCGCATCCACACCTCGCGCCTCTGGCCTGATCTGCCGATGGATCTGGGGGCGAGCTGGATTCACGGGCGCAAGGGCAATCCGGTGGAGGCGCTGGCGCGAGAGGCGGGCGCGCGTCTGGTGGAGACGAGCTACGACCGGGCGATCCTGCTAGATGCGGCGGGGGAGGAGATCGATCCGGATCTGCGGGGGGCGGAGCGCATCCTGCGCCGCGCGCTGGCGGCGGCGGAGGATCGTGAGAGCGATGTATCCGTGATGGCGGCGGTGGAGGCATCCGAGTGGTGGCGGAAGGCCAGCGCCGGGGAGCGGCGGCTGGTGCAGTATCTGATCAACAGCACGCTGGAGCAGGAATATGGCGGGCCCGCGCGGCGGCTGTCTGCTTGGTGGGGGGCGGAGGGAGAAGAGTTTGGCGGCGCGGATGCGCTGTTCCCCGACGGGTTCGATCAGGTGGTGCAGCATATGGCGCAGGGATTGGACCTGCGGTTCGGCGCCGAGGTGGTTGAGATTGCGCCGGGGCGGGTGACGCTGGCAGATGGGTCTGTGATCGCGGCGGAGCGGATCGTCTGCACGCTGCCGCTGGGGGTGCTGCAATCGGGGCGCGTTCGTTTTGCCGTGCCGCTGGAGCCTGCGCGGCAGGCGGCGATGGGCGTGCTGGGGATGGGGTTGCTGAACAAGTGCTGGCTGCGCTTTGACCGGGTGCAGTGGCCAGAGGATGTGGACTGGATCGGCTGGCTGGGGCCGGAGCCGGGTGTTTGGGCGGAATGGGTGTCGCTGACGCGGGGGACGGGGGCGCCGGTTCTGCTGGGCTTCCATGCTGGGGATCAGGCGGCCGCGTTGGAAGGTTTGGATGACAGGGCGACGGTGGCAGCAGCGACTGAGGCGCTTCGCGCGATGTTCGGGTCGGGGTTTCCTGCGCCGGTTGCGGCGCAGGTGACGCGCTGGGGGCGCGATCCGTTTGCCCTTGGCAGTTACAGCTTTCACGCGGTGGGCAGCGGGCCGGAGAGCCGCCGCGCGTTGGCGGGGGCTGACTGGGACGGGGCGTTGTGGTTTGCAGGTGAGGCTGCCGAGCCGGACTATTATGGCACCGCCCATGGGGCGGTGCTGTCGGGGCGTGCCGTGGCGCGGGCGGTGCTGGCCGGTTGATCCGGTCAGGCTGGATGTAAGAGGACGATTTTTCTGCGAAAAATCGGACGGGGGCGATGCCCCGTCAAGCCGGGTCTGTTGGCGGGGTCTTACAGATCTGTGCCGGGTGCGGCCGGCGGTTCGACCGGCGGCGCTTCGGGCTTGCGGCGGATGATGATATCGCCGTTTTCCAGCATTTCGGGCATCTGGTAATTGGTCATGTCGTCGATCATGCCCATGATGCTGTCCATGGCGGGTTTCATCTCGGTCAGCGCGTCACCCATGCCTTCCAGCGCGGGTTCCAGTTCCTGCCGAAAGCCTTCGAAGAACAGGGCAAGGCCGCGCTCCATGAGGTTGGGGCCTTCCTCGGCCTCAGCCTCGGGCGCGGGGGTTTCCTGCGCGAGGGCGGGCAGGGGGGCAAGGGCGAGGGCGAGGATCAGAGCGACGTGTTTCATGGACCATAGATGGGGATGGGCGGCGGCTATTCAACCGGGGCGAGGTCAAGCGTCACGGGGAAATGGTCGGAGGCGTCCAGAAGCGCGGCGCGCAGGGTGGGGTTGGCGGCGATGGCAGGATCATCATCAGGATGCCAGATGCGCCAGACCGGTGCCGCGCGAGCGCGCAGATCGGGCGAGATCATGATGAAATCCAAGAGCGCGTCGAGCCAGTGGTTCTGCGGCGCGATGAAGAAGCGGGCGGTGGAAGGGGCGACGCCGAGGCGTTGGCTGATCGCCATCTGGGCATGCGGGTCGTAAAGGCGCAGGTCGGGCGGATCGTCGGGGCCAAGCACGACCTCGACCCCGGAATGGCCGAAGAGCTTTTCATATTCGTCCAGACCGGGGCCGTCATTCAGATCGCCCATGACGATGACATGATCGCCCGCCCGGATATGCGCGGTCACGCGCTGGCGCAGCCAAAGACATTGGGCCAGCTGCTTGCGGCGATTGTCGATGGCAAGGCGGGTGAGTTCGGCATCATCGCGCGCGCCATGCGGGGCCTTGGATTTGGCATGGACACCGATCAGGCGGAGGGTTCCGTTTGCATGGGTGACGGCCAGTTCAAGGGGCGGTTTGGAAAAGCGGATCACCTCGCCCACGCCATCGGCATCAAGGTCATAGCGGAAGGCGGTATCAAAGCGGGGTGCATCGCTGGAGCCATGGCGGGGGGCGGGGTTGCCCTGCGGATCGTGCCGGACTGTGAGCCGGTCAGGATCGTAGAGGAAGGCGATTTCCTGTTCGGTTTCGGATGGATAGCCGATGATGGCGCGGCGGGCGCGCAGGCCCGCGCTGGCGGCGAAGCGTTCCAGCGCGCGGGTGGTGGATCGTTTTGATCCGGTGTCGGGGGATTCGATGACCATGATCCCGTCAGCATCCAGCGCAGCAAAGACCGCGCGCAGGGCGGTGAGTTGCCGGTCGCGGGTGATGCCGTAGCGGGCCGAGGGCTGGCTGTCGTTGAGCGGGTGGCCTGCATCATCGAACAGGGCGTTGAACCATTCGACATTGTAGGTGGCAAGGCGCAGACCCGGCCCTGCCATTGCGTTATGCCGCCTCTTTCGCCGAGATTTCTTCCCATGCGGCATTGAGCGCGATGAGGCGGCGTTCGGAGAGCTTGATCGCCTCTTCCGGGACGCCGCGGGCGAGCATCCTGTCGGGGTGGTGTTCCTTGACGGCCGCCTTCCATGCGGCGCGGACCTGTTCGATGGGGGTGTCGGGGGGGATGCCCAGCACCTCATACGGGTCGCGGGGGGCGCCTTCGACGAAACTGGCATGCAGGGCGCGGAAGCAGGCATCCGTCAGCCCGAAGATGCGGGCGACTTCGCGCAGGAAATCATCCTCGCCTGGGTGATAGCGGCCATCGGCAAGGGCGATGAGGAACAGACCTTCCATCACGTCTTCCAGCACGTCACGGTGGCCAGCCCCGAACATGGCGGCGATCTTGCGGGCATAGGCATCAAAGCCCGCAACATCCTGCCGGGCGAGGTTGAAGACGCGGGCGGCGTTCTGAAGTTCGGAATCGTCAATCGTGAAGACCCGGCGGAAGGCGGTGACCTCGTCCCGTGTCACCTCGCCATCGGCCTTGGCTATCTTGGCCCCCAGCGCAATGACGGCGATGGTGAAGCCGACGGTCAGTTCCGGGTGGTCGTCTACCTTGCCCTGCAGCTTTTCAAAGACAATCGACAACGGCTCGCCCTGAGCGAGTGCAGACAGCGCTTCGGCGATGCGGGTCCAGATCGACATATGATGATGTTACGTCGGATTTTGGCAGAAGTCAGGAGAGGAACTTCTGCATCAGGACCAGATCCATGGCGCGGCCAAATTTGAAGCCGACCCGTTGCAGGATCGCCACCTCTGCATAGCCCATGCGGGCGTGGAACGCGCGTCCTGCGGGGTTTTCGGCGCTGACCCCGGCGAAAAGGCTGATCGCGCCGGCGGTACGGGCGTGGTTTTCGATGGCGGTCAGCAGGGCGCGGCCAAGGCCGCTGCCCTGTGCCTCGGGGGAGAGAAGGATGGTGTGTTCCATGGTGCGGGCATAGCCCACGCCACTGCGGAACTGGGCATAGGTGGCAAAGCCTGCGATGCGGTCTGAGGTTTCGGAAACCAAAAAGGCATGACCCAAGGACTGACGGTTAGTGATCATCGTGGCGATGTCGGAGACGGACTTTTCGGCCGCGTTGAATGTGACAGCGGTGTCGCGGATTGCCGGGTTCCAGATTGCGGCGATGGCGGGGGCATCGCCGGGTGTGGCGTCGCGGATCATTCGAGGTGCCGGTCGCCATGCGGGGTGGCGAAGGTGGCGCGCATGGCCTGCGGGCCGGGGGTGAAGAGAATGCGGGGATCGTGCAGGCGGTTGTGCAGCGCCGCACGCAGGGCCAGCGCTTCGGGATGGGCGATTTCGAAGCGGGTCAGGCGGATGCCGAGATCGGGCAGGCGCGGGGCGGGGTGGGCGGAGCCCTCCCACTGGATAAGCGCAGGAAAGGCGTTGTCGAAGGGCAGAATGCCGGTGGCGGGCACGGCCATCTGCCAGCGGAAATCACCCCGGGCCAGGGCGATGGGGGTGCCGGTGCCGGGGGGCGAAAGGGCCAGTTCGGCCGCGATGTCATCGCAGCGGCAGATCCAGTTCGTCATGCGCGGCGGGCCTTCAAGGCGATCCAGATCGAACCAGCGCGGCCAAGCGGGGCGTGGCTGGGCGGGATCGGCGGCGATGACTTCGAGATAGAGGTCGGGGCCGAGCGACAGGAGGCGATTGTGGGTGGCCATATGCGGATGCTGGCCGCCCGGTGCGAGGGTGACGCCCAGAGCGAATTCGACGGCTGCCACGCCTTCGTCAAGCGAGGTGGCAGCGACGGCGAGGTGATCGAGGGTAAGCATCGGTCAGAGGCTGTTGACGCTGGCCTTGGCCTTCATCGCCAAGGCCAGCGAGGTGAAGCGCGCTTGCGCCACTTCGCCAAAGAGATCGCGGCCCCGGTCGGTGAGGTTCAGCTCAAGGATGCGCTTCTTGGGCTGCCAGCGCAATTCGCCCGCCTCGGACGGGTCGGCGACCGAGAACATGGCGCCGAAGCGCATGGCTTTTCCGAGAACCTCGGCATCCTGAATCTGTTCCTCGGTGAGCAGGCGGAATAGGGGTTCGAGCCGCGAGCCGGAGCGGGAATTCTTGTAGCGGTGCAAGAGCGAGAGGCCGAGGAAAACGCGGCCGGGATGATCCAGCCCGCCAAGGTTGGCGCGGGTGGCGTTGTCAAAGCAGACCTCGGCACGGTAATCGGGATGGGCGCGCCATGTGGTATCGTGCAAGAGGCAGGCGGCCTTGATCAGGCGCAGGCGTTCCTTGTCGGCCTCCTTGAAGAGCGGCAGCAGGAATTCATAAAGCTTTTTGCCGAAGCCCGGCACGCGGGCCGATGTCATTTCCGCCATGCGGGCGGCTTCGATCAGCGGGTCGCGGCGGCGCAGGCGATCGGGCATCTGTTCGAAGAGCAGGCCTTCGCGGATGCCATAGGCCGAGACGTCGATTTCCGAAGGTTTGAAGATGCGGATGAGTTCGCGCAGCACTTCGCAGGCCAGCGGCACGAGCTCCATCCGTTCGGAGGAGGTGCCGGTGCGGGCGCGCAGGACGGCAAGGTCGCTGCCGGCGATCCAGTCGAGCGTGTCGAGCAGGCCTTGGGGCGTCATGCGGTATTCGTGCAGCACGGTGAGCGGGTAGTTGCGGCGTTCCATGTCGAGCCGGGCGATCACGCGCCATGAGCCGCCGACAAGGTAGATGCGTTCGCCCGCGGATTTGAGCGTGTTTTGCGCGGTTTTCAGGATGCGTTCGATCAGGGCGCGGCGTTTGACCTCGCCACCCACGACCTGTTGCAGGCGAAAGGGACCAAGAGGGGTGGAGAGGCGCTTTCCCACCTGACCATCGCCGATGCGGGCCAGTTCCATGGAGTTGCCGCCGATGTCGCAGACCAGACCTTTTGCCTCGGGCCAGCCCAGAAGCACGCCTTGGGCCGAGAGGCGGGCCTCTTCATCGCCGTCGATCACCCAGAGGCGGAGGCCGGTTTCCCGCAGGACTTCGGCTTGAAAATCTGGGCCATCCTCAGATTCGCGGGTGGCGGCGGTGGCCACGACCGTGAGCGGGTCTACCCCCATGCCTTCGGCCAGCAGGGCAAAGCGCTTGAGCGCGGCAAGGGCGCGGATGCGGCCTGTGGGGTTCAGGCGGCCGGTTTCGGCCAAGCCTTTGCCAAGGCCGCACATGATTTTTTCGTTGTAGAAATAGGCGGGGCTGCGGGCGGCGCCGTCAAACACGACCATACGCACGGAGTTGGAGCCGACATCGACGACGCCCACGCGCGACAGGGCGCGGACAGAGGGGTCATCGAAAAGCGGGCGGCCAAACGGGCCCCAATCATCATCACTGCCGGTGTCGGCGGCGGGGGCGATGTCAGTCATTCTGGCAGTCCTTCGTCTTGCGGGCGCAACGTGGCCCGGATGCGACGCGGGGTCAAGGTGGTTGACCCGGCCGAGGGCTGCGGCAGCATAGGTGCCGCAGCGTCAAGCCGGTCGATCCGGGGGGGCGATCATTCGTCTGTGGCGACCAGCGGGGCTTCGTCGCGCAACTGGGCAAGGCGAGGCACATCCTTGGCCCCGGCGGTGCCGCGCCCGGACAGCGAGGGGTTTTCCATGAAGAACCGGTGGCAGTTGAACAGGGTGCCATCGGCCGGTTCAAGTTCGCGGCGATAGGTGCCGTCGGGGCGCAGCACCCAGCTTTGCGCCTCATCCGCCAGATTGGCAGCCATGATCTGGCTGACGATCTGTGCCTTGACGGTGGGGTTGTTGATTTCCACGAGCGTTTCCACCCGACGGTTGAGGTTGCGACCCATCCAGTCGGCCGAGGAGATGAACACACGCGCCTTTTGCGAGGGCAGGCCGTGGCCGGAGCCGAAGCAGACGATACGGGAATGTTCGAGGAAGCGGCCCACGATGGATTTGACGCGGATGTTTTCGGACAGCCCCTGAATGCCGGGACGCAGACAGCAAATGCCGCGCAGCACGAGAGTGATCTTCACCCCGGCTTGTGAGGCGGCATAGAGGGCGTCGATCACCTCGGGGTCGACAAGGCTGTTCATCTTGGCCCAGATTTCGGCAGGGCGGCCAGCGCGGGCGTGATCCGCCTCAACCCCGATCAGTTCCAGGAGGCGGGGTTTGAGCGTGATGGGCGAGATGGCGAGGTTTTCGAGGCCTTCCGGCTGCACATAGCCCGACAGGTAGTTGAAGACCTTCGTGGCGTCGCGCCCCAAGGCAGGATCGCAGGTGAAGAAGGACAGGTCGGTGTAGATGCGCGCCGTGATCGGGTGATAGTTGCCGGTGCCGTAATGGGTGTAGGTAACGAGGTTTTCCCCTTCGCGCCGGACAACAGTGCTGATCTTGGCGTGGGTCTTGTATTGCATGAAGCCGTAAACGACATGCGCGCCGGACCGTTCCAGACGGCGGGACTGACGGATATTGGCGGCCTCATCAAAGCGGGCTTTGAGTTCCACAAGGGCCGTGACGGATTTTCCGGCCTCGGCCGCTTCGCAGAGGGCGGAGACGATGGGGCTGTCCCATGAGGTGCGGTAGAGCGTCTGCTTGATGGCCAGAACGTTCGGGTCACGCGCGGCCTGTTCGAGGAAGCGGATGACCTGATCGAAGGTTTCATAGGGGTGGTGAAGGAGGATGTCCTTCTGCCGGATGGCAGCGAAGATGTCGCCATCATGATCCTGCACCCGTTCGGCCACGCGGGACACGAAAGGCGGCCACATCAGATCGGGGCGGGAGGAGAGGACAAGCTCCTTGAGATCGGCGATGCCCAGAAGGCCGCGAATCTCGACGACCATGTCTTCGGTGACGCCCAATTCATCCATGATGAGCGCGCGCAGTTCCGGCGGCGCGCCGGAGGACAGCTTAAGGCGGATAACCTCGCCCCGGCGGCGGCGCTTGAGGGCGGTTTCAAATTCGCGGACGAGATCTTCGGCCTCATCCTCAACCTCCAGATCGCTGTCGCGCAACACGCGGAAGATGCAATGGCCCCGGTCCGTATAGCCGGGGAAGAGCATATTGAGATGGAGGAGCAGCAGTTCTTCCAGCGGGAGGAAGCGGTTTTCACCCGGCTTGCCCGGCAGGGCCACGAAGCGGGAGATCTGCTGCGGGATGGGAAGCAGGGCCTGAAGGGTGCGGTGATCGGATTCGCGTTCCAACTCCAGCGCCAGCGAAAAGCCGGTGTTGGGGATGAAGGGGAACGGGTGCGCGGGGTCGATCGCCAGCGGCGAGAGGACGGGAAAGACCTTGTTGAGGAAGTGGTCCTCAAGGTGTTTCAGATCGCGGGCGGTGAGTTTGGAGCGGGTGAGCAGGGTGATGCCCTGCGTTTCCATCTCTTTGCGGAGTTTGTTGAACACGGCCTGCTGGGTCAGCATCAGGCGGCGGGCATTGGCGTGGATCAGGCCAAGCTGTTCGGCGGGGCTGCGGCCATCCTCGGAGAGGCTGGCATTGCCGTTGCGCACAAGGGCGCGCAGGCCCGCGACGCGGACGGTGTAGAATTCATCAAGGTTGGTGGCCGAGATCGACAGGAAGCGCAGGCGTTCCAAGAGCGGGACAAGCGGATTGGACGCCTCATCCAGCACGCGCCAGTTGAAGGCCAGCCATGACATTTCGCGGTTGAAGAAACGGCGCGGGCCTGTCCGTTCCTCATCGGGGAGGGTGACGGGGGCGGGGAACGGGGTCTTGAGGAAATCGGCTTGGGTCATGTCACGCGGGGTAAGGGGGAAAGGCAACACCTGTGTGACAGATGACCATTGGCGCAGGGCACTGTCCAGCCGTTGCGCGGGGGGTGGGCGTGGAATGGGTATTTTTGCCAAGATGAAGCGGCAGGGTCAGTCTTGCGTGTCGGGCCGCGCGGTATCCAGCAGGTCTGCCGCCATCTGGCGCGTGACGGGGCGGCCTGCGGCAAGGGCGCGGGCATCCAGCCGCGCGACCAGATCGCGGGCGGCGTCGATGGAGCGTTCCATGCGCTGGACCAGAAAGGGGATCAGCGTGGGGGGCACGGTGATCTGACGGTCGGCGAAGAGCTTGATCAGCACGGCGGAGAGAAGCGCGTCGTCGGGCGCTTCGATCCGGGTCAGGGGCGCGGCCTGCAGGCGGCTGGCAAGGTCGGGCAGGGTGAGGCCCCAGTCACGCGGGGGGGTGGTAGCCGTGACCAGCAGATGGCCGGACTGGGTGACGAGGTTGTGGAGGTGGAAGAAGGCCGCTTCGGCCTGCGGATGGCCTGCGGCAGTTTCGGCATCTTCGATCGCGACGGCGCCGAGGGCCGAGAGCGCCGGCAGATCGGCGGTGGCAAGGTCTGTGGCGGGCAAGCAGGCGGCGCCGGTTTCCTGCGCCCAGAGGCGGGCGAGGTGGGTTTTGCCGCTGCCGCGCGGGCCTATCAGCAGCATCTTGCCCCCCGGCCAGCCTTGCCAGCCGTCTATGGCGGCCAGAGCCATGGCATTGGCGGGGGAGACGAAGAAATCCTCGCGCCGATAGGCCTGCCGGGCGGGCAGGTCAAAGGCCAGTTGGCGGATCACTCGGCCGCCTCATCCTTGGACTGTTTTTTTTCCAGTGCGTCATAGCCCTTGTAGAGCAGGCTGGCATGATACTTCTCGATCCCGAAGCGGGTGATCACGCCGATGGAGGCGGCGACCGGCACGGCGACCAGCATCCCGGCAAATCCGAAGAGGGAGCCGAAGGCCGACAGCGCGAACAGGAGCCAGACCGGGTGCAGGCCCACGGAATTGCCGACGAGTTTCGGCGTGAGGATGTTGCCTTCAACGAACTGGCCCACCGCGAAGATCGCTGCGATGATGCCGATAGAGACCCAGTCGCCCCAGAATTGGAACAGGGCAAGACCGATGGCCAGCGTGCCTCCGACCAGTGAGCCCACATAGGGGATGAAGGTGATGGCCCCGGCGATGGCGCCCACGACAAGGCCGAATTGCAGGCCTGCCACCATCAGGGCGATGGAATAGAAGCTGCCCAGAAGCAGGCAGACGGAAAGCTGGCCGCGCACGAAACCGGCGAGGACGCCATCGATCTCACGCCCGATCCGGCGGATTGAAGGGGCGTGGTCGCGCGGCAGCAGGCTGTCGATGCGGGCGACCATGTGATCCCAGTCGAGCAGCAGGTAGAAGGCCACGACCGGGACGACGACAATGAAGATCACCGCCGAGACAAGGCTCATGGCGGATGACAGCAGGGTTTCGGCCAGTTCGCCGCCCTTGGCTTGAATGGTCGCGGCGATCTGGGCCAGCGTCTGGCGCATGGTGGAGGTGCTGTCGCTGAGTTCCGGGAAGCGTTCCACGAGGAAGGCCTGCAGGCGCTGTGCGATCTCTGGGGCGGCGTTGATCAGCCCGGTCAACTGCTGGATCAGCGTGGGGATGATGGCGAGAATCAACAGGACGGTTGCCAGCAGGGCCACGAGCGAAATGGTGACCGTAGCCCCGACACGCGACAGGCCCGCGCGTTCCAGCCGATCGGCGACGGGATCAAGGAAATAGGCGATGGCCCCGCCGACAAGGAAGGGCAGCATCACATTGCCCAAGAGCCAGAGCAGCAGGAAGAAGACCGCGGCGGCGATCCCCCAGTAGACAAGCTGTAGCCGAACGGGCAGGGCCATGGTCGCCTCCGGTTTCCGAGACTGCAACATATCACGTCTGCTGCGGTGCGGCGCAAGGGGCAGGGCGCTTGGGCGATGTTTTGGCGCTGAGTGGAAAAGGAAAACCCGACAACCGCTGCGCGGTGCCGGGCTTTCGGATCGTGCGGTGGACTTAGTGGCAGGCGGGGCGCTGGCCCGGGAGCAGGACCTTGTCGATCACGTGGATCACGCCGTTGCTGGCCTGAATGTCAGCGATGATGACATTTGCCACTTCGCCCGTGCCATCGGCGATGGTCACGCCATCGGCGCCTTTGGTGATGCACAGGCGCTGCGAGGTGAGGAGCGGCTTGAATGTGGTGGAGCCGTTCGGAATTCCCGCTGCGGGCAGGTTGCGGTCATCGACGTGGTAGAGCAGGACGTCGGTCAGCTGGCCCTTGTTTTCCGGCTTGAGCAGGGTGTCCACCGTGCCGGCGGGCAGGGCGGCAAAGGCATCGTTCACCGGCGCATAGACCGTGAAGGGGCCGGGACCGGCCAGCGTTTCGGCTAGACCGGCCGCGGTGACGGCGGCGACGAGGGTGGTGAAGCGTTCATCCCCGGCGGCGATGTCGACGATGGTCTGGGCCTGAACCGTGGTGGCCGAGAGGGCCAGAGCGGCCAGAGCGAGTTTCAGTTTCATGAGGTGTCCCCGTTGTTCTGACAGGCGTCACTGCACTGTCGGAAGGGTTACGCACCGCGTTCTGTTAACGATCATTACATTTCACGCTCCTGTCAAAACCGTTATCCGGCGTGACCTGCTTGCGGGGATTGTTTCAATTGCGTAAGCCAAGCGCGCATCCACTGGAGACGCCCCATGCGCCTGAGCCGCTATTTCATGCCCGTCCTGAAGGAAAACCCTGCCGAGGCGCAGATCGTGTCGCACCGCTACATGCTGCGGGCCGGGATGATCAAGCAGCAGGCGGCGGGCATCTATTCCTGGTTGCCGCTGGGCTATCGGGTGCTGAAGCGGATCGAGGAGATCGTGCATCAGGAACAGGTGCGTGCGGGGCATATCCCGCTGTTGATGCCGACCTTGCAGCCCGCCGACCTGTGGCGCGAGAGTGGGCGTTATGACGATTACGGGCAGGAGATGCTGCGCATCACCGACCGGCAGAAGCGCGAGATGCTCTATGGCCCCACCAACGAGGAGATGATCACCGACATCTTCCGGGCGCATGTGAACAGCTACAAGGACCTGCCGCTGACGCTCTATCACATCCAGTGGAAGTTCCGCGACGAGATGCGGCCGCGTTTCGGCGTGATGCGGGGGCGCGAGTTCCTGATGAAGGACGGCTATAACTTTGACATCGACCGCGATGCGGCGATCCATGCCTATAATCGCCATATGGTCAGCTATCTGCGCACCTATGAGCGGATGGGGCTGACCGCCATTCCGATGCGGGCGGATTCCGGGCCCATCGGCGGGGATGACACGCATGAGTTTCTGGTGCTCGCCCAGACCGGCGAGTCAGAAGTGTTCTATGACGACCGGGTGACCGGCCTGAAGCTGGGTGCGCGCGAGATCGACTATGATGATCGGGCGGCTGTGGCCAAGGTCTGCGAGGAGTTCACCACGCTTTATGCCCGCACCGACGAGACGCATGACGCCGCCGTGTTCGACGCGGTTCCCGAGGCGCATCGCAAGGTGGGCCGGGGCATTGAGGTGGGGCAGATCTTCTATTTCGGGACCAAGTA
This sequence comes from Rhodobacter sp., assembly GCA_013824045.1. Classification (GTDB taxonomy): domain Bacteria; phylum Pseudomonadota; class Alphaproteobacteria; order Rhodobacterales; family Rhodobacteraceae; genus Paragemmobacter. The sequence goes on from PNND01000305.1 coordinate 21,627, forward strand.
TTCCGAGGCGATGGGGGCCACGGTGGTGACACCCGATGGCAGCCGCGTGCCAGTGGAGATGGGAAGCCACGGGATCGGCGTTTCGCGTCTGCTGGGGGCGATCATCGAGGCCAGCCATGACGATAAGGGGATCATCTGGCCCGAGGGCGTGACGCCCTTCCCGGTGGGGATCGTGAACCT
>PNND01000123.1 GCA_013824045.1 Rhodobacter sp.
GCGGCGGCCTGCATGGATTATGCCGTGCGGGCGCATCGCGCGCTGGGCTGCCGGGGGCTGAGCCGGACGGATTTCCGCTGGGATGAGGCGCGCGGATTGGCGGGGCTGATCCTGTTGGAGACGAATACCCAACCGGGGATGACGCCCACTTCGCTGAGCCCGGAGCAGGCGGCGCATGTGGGGATTTCGTTTCCGGAGTTGTGCAGGTGGATCGTGGAGGATGCGTCATGCAACCGTTGAGACCGGAGCCGCGCGTCTATGCCCGTTCGCCCCGGCGTGACCCGGCGCCGTCGCGCTGGGCCTATCGGATGCAGCGGCTGTGGCTGACGCCGGTGTTCCGGGTGATGGCGCGGGTGGGGGTGCCGGTGTTCCTGCTGGCGCTGGCGGTGGGGCTTTATGCCGGGAATGCCGATCGCCGCGCGGCGGTGACGGGGATTTACACCGACCTGAAGGAAAAGTTCCAGAACCGCCCGGAATTCATGGTGGGGCTGGTGTCGGTGGAAGGCGCGTCGCCCGAACTGGCCGAGGCGATCCGGGCGCGGGTGGATCTGAAGCTGCCGCTGTCGTCTTTCGATATTGATCTGGATGCCGTGCGGGCGCGGGTGGAAGAGCTGGACGCCGTGGCGCAGGCCGAATTGCGGGTGCGGTCGGGCGGGGTGTTGCAAGTGCAGATCACCGAGCGGATGCCTGTGGTGCTGTGGCGGCAGGGCGAGCGGCTGGAGATGCTGGATGAGGGCGGGGTCCGGGTGGCGGGGTTGGCTGCGCGGACGGACCGGCCCGATCTGCCGCTGATCGCGGGCGAGGGCGCGGATCTGGCCACGGGCGAGGCGCTGGAGCTGTTTGCGGCGGCGCAGGCGATCCTGCCGCGGGTGCGCGGGCTGGTGCGGATCAGCGAGCGGCGCTGGGACATGGTTCTGGACCGCAATCAGAAGATCATGCTGCCGGCGGTGGGTGCCGTGGCGGCGCTGGAGCGGCTGATGGCGTTGGACAAGGCCGAAGACCTGCTGGCGCGCGACGTGCTGACCGTCGATCTGAGAAATGACAAACGACCCGTGCTGCGGTTGGCGCCATTCGCGCTGAACGAACACCGTAAGGCACAGGGCATTGATGTGAGCGGGAGCGAATTATGACCGGGCTTTATGAATCCCAACGGGCGATGCGGCATATGCGGCGGGCTGCGATGCAGCGCGGTGTGGTGGCGGTTCTGGATGTGGGGACATCGAAGATCGCCTGTCTGATCCTGCGCTTTGACGGACCCGAGCGGCTGCGCGAGGCCGATGGCGTGGGGCCGATGGCGGGGCAGTCGTCTTTCCGGGTGATCGGGGCGGCGACGACGCGGTCGCGCGGGGTGAAGTTCGGCGAGATTGCCGTGATGAACGAGACGGAGCGCGCGATCCGCACGGCGGTGCAGGCGGCGCAGAAGATGGCCAATGTGCGGGTGGATCATGTGATCGCCTGCTTCAGCGGGGCCGAGCCGCGGAGCTATGGGCTGGCCGGCGAATGGGACCTGCAGGATTCGGTGGTGACCGAGCAGGATGTGGCCAATGTGCTGGCCGCCTGTGACGTGCCCGATCTGGGCGTGGGGCGCGAGGTGCTGCATGCGCAGCCGGTGAACTTTGCGCTGGATCACCGCACGGGGCTGGGCGATCCGCGCGGGCAGATCGGCAACCGGATTGCCTGCGACATGCATCTTCTGTCGGTCGATGGGGCGGTGGTGCAGAACCTGCTTTACTGCATCAAGCGCTGCGATCTGGAATTGGCGGGGATTGCGTCATCGGCCTATGTGTCGGGGATTTCTTCGCTGGTGGAAGACGAGCAGGAACTGGGCGCGGCCTGCATTGATATGGGCGGCGGATCGACCGGCATTTCGATCTTTATGAAGAAGCACATGATCTTTGCCGACTCGGTTCGGCTGGGCGGGGATCATGTGACATCGGACATCTCGAAGGGTCTGCAGATCCCGATGTCGATGGCCGAGAAGATCAAGACCAAGCATGGCGGCGTCTATGCCACCAGCATGGATGACCGCGAGATGATCGAGACCGGGGGCGAAAGCGGCGACTGGGAGAAGGACCGCCGCCAGATCAGCCGGACGGAGCTGATCGGCATCATGCGGCCGCGGGTTGAGGAAATTCTGGAAGAGGCACGGTCGCGGTTGGATGCGGCGGGGTTCGAATATCTGCCGAGCCAGCAGATCGTGCTGACCGGGGGCGCGAGCCAGATTCCGGGGCTGGACGGGTTGGCCGCGCGCATTCTGGGCCAGCAGGTGCGGCTGGGCCGACCGCTGCGCGTGCAGGGGCTGCCGCAGGCGGCGACGGGCGGCTTTTGCGAGCGCGGTGGGCTGTGCCTGTTCGCGGCGCATCCGCAGGACGAGTGGTGGGACTTTGAAATCCCGAGTGAGCGGTATCCCGCGCGGTCGCTGAAGAGGGCCTTCAAATGGTTCAAGGACAACTGGTAACGACCATATGCAGTGCTGATGGCGAAATCCCGCTGATGGTGGGAAACAGTTGCCCATATTTTGTGTCGATTTGGTGTTTTTCGCGTGACCTGAGGCCCCCTTGTGGATAGAATCGTGGATAAATTCGGATTCCTGCGCCCGGGACAGGCGCGTGTAACAGCCGGACGTCAAAAAACGGCGAACCAACGTACAGCAGGCGGAGTGGCAATGACCCTTAATCTGATGATGACCTCGCAGCAGGAAGAGCTGAAGCCGCGTATCACCGTGTTTGGCGTTGGCGGGGCTGGCGGGAACGCCGTGAACAACATGATCGACAAGAACCTGGAAGGGGTCGAGTTTGTTGTGGCGAACACGGATGCGCAGGCTCTGAAGCACAGCCGGGCGCATTCGCGCATTCAGATGGGTCTGAAGGTCACCGAAGGGTTGGGCGCAGGCGCGCGGCCGCAGGTTGGTGCGGCGGCGGCGGAAGAGACGATCGAGGAGATCGTCGATCATCTGGCGGGCGCGCATATGTGTTTCATCACCGCCGGGATGGGCGGCGGCACCGGCACCGGTGCGGCCCCGATCATCGCGCAGGCGGCGCGGGAATTGGGCGTGCTGACGGTTGGGGTTGTTACCAAGCCCTTCCAGTTCGAGGGCGCCAAGCGGATGAAGCAGGCCGAGGACGGGATCGAGGCGCTGCAGAAGGTCGTCGATACGCTGATCATCATTCCGAACCAGAACCTGTTCCGTCTGGCCAATGAGCGGACGACCTTCACCGAGGCCTTCGCGATGGCCGATGACGTGCTCTATCAGGGCGTGAAGGGTGTGACCGACCTGATGGTGCGGCCGGGCCTGATCAACCTCGACTTTGCCGATGTGCGCGCCGTGATGGACGAGATGGGCAAGGCGATGATGGGCACCGGCGAGGCGATGGGCGAAGACCGCGCCGTGCAGGCCGCCGAGAAGGCGATTGCCAACCCGCTGTTGGACGAGATTTCGCTGAACGGTGCCAAGGGCGTGCTGATCAACATCACTGGCGGCTATGACCTGACGCTGTTCGAGTTGGACGAAGCGGCGAACATCATCCGCGAGAAGGTGGACCCCGAGGCCAATATCATCGTGGGTTCCACGCTGGACGAGACGATGGCAGGCGCGATCCGTGTGTCGGTCGTGGCGACCGGGATCGACGTGAGCCGTGCGTCCAAGCAGGAAGCGCCGGTGGCGCGCCGCAGCATGGCCGCGCCGTTGCAGCATGCCGAACCGCGCCGCGAAGTGCCGCTGACGGTGCAGCAGGTGGCCCCCGCGCCGATGCCTGCGCCGCAGCCGGAGCCCGTGGCAATGCAGGCCGCGCCGGAACCTTCGCTGTTCGATCCGGCTCCGTCCTTTGACGAGCCGTCGGAGATGGACATGGCCGACGATCTGCCGCCCCCGGCCTATCGCCCGCAGCCCGCGCCGGCACCGCAGCCGGCCATGCAGGCGCGCGCCACGGCGCCGCTGGATCAGGATGCAGGCAGCTTCATGGCCCCGCGCCCGGCGCGTGCGCCCGGAACCCCCACGCCCGAGGCGCTGGCCCGGTTGCAGGCCGCCGTGAGCAAGGCCCCCGGCATGCAGGGACAATCCCGCCCCGCCCCGCAGCCGCCGCGCGTTCAGGCCCCGGCGGCCAAGCCCGCAGAGGCCCCGCGTCCGCGCTTTGGGATCGGATCGCTCATCAATCGCATGGCCGGTGGCCATGGGGAGAGCCAGGGTAATGCCGTGCGCCAGCAGCCGCAGGTGCAGGGCTATGACGATGAGCCGGAAATGAGCGCCGATCAGGAGCGGATCGAAATTCCGGCATTTCTGCGCCGTCAGGCGAACTGACAACCCGTTGCAGGGGTTGTAACAAAGATGGAAACCCGGTCTGCAATGGCCGGGTTTTTTCTTTGCAGAACAGGGGGTTGGATTGTTTCCAAAGCTGTCACACTCCGTCACAAAGAGTGAGTTGAGTTTGCACGTGCAGCAACTTAACTAACTCAAGCGATGCCCGAGGGGGTGTTGCTGCGCAGACGGGCCCCGCCCGAAAAGCAAAAAGAAACGAGACCGGGACGAACCGAACTTGCAACGCACGCTGAAAACCGCAGTCATCTTTGTCGGGCTTGGCCTTCATGGCGGCAAGCCCGTGCGGATGACGGTTCGCCCTGCGCCGACTGGGCATGGGATCGTTTTCCTGCGCACGGATGTGACCGAGGGTGAGGCGCGGGTGTCGGCGCTGTGGGATCAGGTGATCCCGTCCAAGCTGTGCACGCTGGTGGCCAATGCCGATGGCGTTTCGGTTTCGACCATCGAACATGTAATGGCGGCGCTGTCGGGTTGTGCGATCCACAATGCGCTGATCGAGATTGACGGGCCGGAAGTGCCGATCCTTGACGGGTCTGCCATGCCCTTCGTGGAAGGCTTTCTTGAGGCCGGGATCACCGGGCAGGATGCCGTGGTGCGGGCCATTCGTGTGCTGCGCGCGATCGAGGTGCGCGACGGCGAGGCCGTGGCGCGGCTGGAACCTGCCGACAATCTGGAAATGAATTTCGCCATCGACTTTACCGAGGCGGCCATCGGGCGGCAGGAAAAGCGGATGAGCCTGGCCAATGGGGCCTTTGTGCGCGAACTTTCCGACAGCCGGACCTTCTGCCGCCAGTCGGATGTGGATCTGATGCGGGCCAATGGCCTTGCTCTGGGTGGCACGCTGGAGAATGCGGTCGTGTTTGACGGCGATCAGGTACTGAGCCCCGGCGGGCTTCGCCATAGCGATGAGCCGGTGCGGCACAAGATGCTGGATGCGATGGGCGATCTGTTTCTGGCGGGTTCGCCGATTCTGGGCCGCTATACCGGTATCCGTGCCGGCCACGCGCTGACCAACAAACTGCTTCGCGCGCTGTTTGCGGCCCCGGATGCATGGACCATGGTTGAGGTCGGCGAGCAGACCGGCTGCAAGCTGCCGGGTGTGGGTGTGCATGAGGCGGATTTGCCGAACCGCGCCTGACGGTTGCGTGAAGCGCGAAAGCCGTTTTGCGCCCCGGATTTTTCTGTGCTAGGACGACTTCAAGAACACGGGCGGTGCGGTGTTGCCGTGCGCCCGGAAGGAATGACGTGGGGTAGGCGGAAGATGGCAGTCGTCAAATCGGGCGTGAAGTCAGGCGCGCGGTTGCTGGGCATGGCGGTGCTTGCCTCGGCTCTGGCCGCCTGTGGCGGGCAGCGGGAGGCCCCTCTCGACAGCTTTACCGCCGAAGAAATCTTCAAGCAGGGTGAGTTGCGGCTGAGCAATTCGCGGCGCCCGGATGATGCCATCCGCTATTTCCAGGAAGTGGAACGGCTGTATCCCTATTCGGAATTCGCCAAGCGGGCGCTGATCATGCAGGCGTTCAGCTATCACAAGGCCAAGAAATACGAAGAATCGCGGGCGGCATCGCAGCGCTATCTGGATTTCTATCCGGGTGACGAGGATGCGCCCTATGCGCTTTATCTGATGGCGCTGAGCTATTACGACCAGATCGATGATGTCGGCCGCGACCAGGGGGTGACCTTCCAGGCGCTGACGGGCATGCGCGATGTGATCGAGCAGTATCCCGACAGCGACTATGCCCGGTCGGCGATGCTGAAGTTCGAACTGGCCTTCGACCATCTGGCGGCCAAAGAGATGGAAATCGGGCGCTTCTACCTGAAGCGCGGGAATTACACGGCGGCGATCAACCGGTTCCGCTCTGTTGTGCAGGATTTCCAGACCACGACACATACCGCCGAGGCGCTGCATCGGTTGGTGGAATCCTATCTGGCGCTGGGCTTCACGCAAGAAGCACAAACGGCGGGGGCGATCCTTGGGTATAACTATCAGGCGTCGCCCTTCTATGATGACAGCTTCCGACTGTTGAAGGGCCGTGGGTTGAACCCCGAGGCGGTGGGCGATAGCTGGCTGCGGCAGGTGTATCGCCAGATGGTCAAGGGCGAATGGTTGTGACGGGCTGAGGCCCGTCAACGGGGGCAGGCGCGTGCTGCGGACGCTCGAAATCCGGGATGTGTTGATCATTGACCGGCTGGACCTTGAGTTCCGGCCGGGTCTGAACGTGCTGACCGGTGAGACGGGCGCGGGGAAATCCATTCTGCTGGATGCTTTGGGCTTTGTGCTGGGTTGGCGCGGGCGGGCGGAGTTGGTGCGGCAGGGGGCCGAGCAGGGCAGCGTGACGGCGGTGTTCGATCTGCCGGGCGGCCATGCGGCGCATGGGGTGCTGGAGGCGGCGGGGATCGTGGCCGAGGATGGCGAGTTGATCCTGCGGCGGGTGAATGCGGTCGATGGGCGCAAGACAGCATGGGTCAATGACCGGCGCGTGTCGGGCGAGGTGTTGCGCGATCTGTCAGAGACGCTGGTGGAATTGCATGGGCAGCATGATGATCGGGGGCTTTTGAACCCGCGTGGGCATCGGGCGTTGCTGGATGCCTTTGCCGGGCTGGACCTTGGGCCGCTGCGGGCGGCGTGGCGGGCGCAATCTGCGGCGCGCGGGGCCTTGGCCGAGGCGGAGGCGGCGCTGGAGGCGGCGCGGCGGGAAGAGGATTTCCTGCGCCATGCGGTGGCCGAACTGGACAAGCTGAACCCCGAACCGGGCGAGGAGGCCAGCCTCGATGCCCGCCGCCGCATGATGCAGGGGGCAGAGAAGATCCGCGCCGATATCGCGCGGGCGCATCAGGCGCTGTCGGATCAGGCGGCGGAGGGGATGTTGCGCGATGCGGTGCGCTGGCTGGAGGGCGCGGCGGACCGCGCCGAGGGGCAGCTTGAGGGTGCGCTGGCGGCGTTGGACCGGGTGCTGATCGAGTTGGGCGAGGCGCAGCAGGGGGTTGAGGACTGTCTGGCGGCGCTGGACTTCAACCCGGCTGAGTTGGAGGCGATCGAGGAGCGGCTGTTTGCGATCCGGGCGCTGGCGCGCAAGCATGGGGTGTTGCCCGACGATCTGGGGGCTTTTGCCGATGATCTTCGGGCGCGGCTGGCGGCGCTGGATGGCGGCGTGGCGGGGATCGCGGCCAAGGCCAAGGCCGTGGTGCAGGCTGAGGCGGCCTATGCGGATGAGGCGGGCCGGGTAACGGCGGCGCGGGTGGCGGCGGCGAAGCGGTTGGATCTGGCGATGGCGGCGGAACTGGCACCGTTGAAGATGGAGCGCGCGGTGTTCGCCACCGAGGTGTCGGCGGGTGATCCGGGGCCGGAGGGGGTAGATGCGGTGACATTCACCGTGGCGACCAATCCGGGCGCGCCTTCGGGGCCGCTGAACCGGATCGCCTCGGGCGGGGAGTTGAGCCGGTTCCTGCTGGCGCTGAAGGTGTGCCTAACGGGGGATGCGCCGGGTCTGACGATGATCTTTGACGAGATTGATCGCGGTGTCGGCGGGGCGACGGCGGATGCTGTGGGGCGGCGGTTGAAGGCGCTGGCGGAAGGCTGCCAAGTGCTGGTGGTGACCCATTCGCCGCAAGTGGCGGCGCTGGGCGGCGCGCATTGGCGGGTGGAAAAGCGGGTGGCGGGCGACGTGACGCTGTCCACCGTGACGCCGCTGGATGCGCGGGCGCGGGTGGAGGAAGTGGCGCGCATGTTGGCCGGGGATACGGTGACCGAGGCCGCGCGCGAGGCGGCGCGGGCTTTGCTGACAGCCTGAGCAGCCCGGCCGGGGCTATGCCATGAAATTGATCAGCTAGGTATGACGCCAGTGCATGGCGGGTTTCGCCTTTGCGGCGCTACAATGCTGCGCTGCGGCATCCTATCTTTCTGTCATCGGCAGAAGGAAAAAGACCATGTTTGAACGTGTGAAGAACTTTATCAGCGCCTTTCACCTCCCGACTTCGGCAGAGCTGGAGCGGGAATATCTGAACGGGGCTGCGAACCGTGTGGATCTGGAATTCCGCCAGCGGCAGATCGACCGCGGGATGTTCCGTCGGTTTGACGGCTAATCCGCCAACAACGACAGTTGCGCCGCGAGCGCCTGCCAGCCCGAGGGTGTGGCGGCGAGCGTGGCGGTCAGCACAAGCGCACAGCGGGGCAGGTCTGCCCCGCTTTCATTTTGGGCGCCGGTCACGACATAGCGTTGCGTGATCAGGGCCGCGCCGGGGCCAATGGGGCGCAGGCGCAGCTTGCCCTTCACCAGCCGAGCCGTGCGGAAGACACCCGCGAATTCGGCGGCGAGGGCGGCCTCGATCGCCGGGCGGCCTTCGGCATATTGGCCAGTGGGGGTGATGAGGTCGGCATTTTCCTCCATCAGGGCCGCCAGCGATGCAGCATCCTGTGCGGAAAAGGCCGAGGCGAAGGCACGGGGGAAATCTTCGGGGGTCATAAGCCTGTCCTGCTTTTGGCGGCAGGATAGGCGAGGCGGGCGTCAGGGGCCAGCCACGCGGGCGAGGGCGGGGGCCAGATCGCCGTAACCGGTGAATCTCCGCTCATAGGCGAGGCCGAGGCGGGCGGCGCAGTCGCGGGCCTTGGCATCCAGTGCCGGATCGTCAAGCTGGGCCTGATAGACGAGTTTGGTGTAATTGCCGAAATACATGTCGCGCAGTTCGGGGTGGCGGTCGAGCCCCATGGGGCGCCAGACGAAGGCATCGAACTGCCGGACGAGGAAATCGGTCAGGTAGAAGGCGGTGAATTCGGTTTCCGCCTTTTCGGCAAAGGCTGCGTTGCCTTCAAAAAACGAATAACAATGCGGGCCTTCGACCATCTCCACGCCCAGTTCCTTGCACTTTTCCTGCAAGAGGCCGCCAGTTCCGCAATCGGCATAGACGACGAAGAGCCTGTCATAGGCGGCGCGGTGCTGGGCAACGGAGGCCTCGACAGCGGTGGGGATGCGGTCGGGCCAGAGATGGAGGTTGGCGGGCAGGCATTGCAGATCGAGGTGGTCCCAGCCGTTGGTCTTCTTTAGCGCGAGAATTTCATGGGCCAGCGCGCCGCAAGCAATGAGCAGGACGCGGCCCTGCGCTGAGGGTGCGAGGCCCTGTTCGGTGAGAGTCGTGTCGTCGAGGGTGGCCGTATCGCCGGTCAGCGCCATTGCCGAGCGCCGAGGATCAGGCTGCCAGCCAGCGCGGCAAGGCCGAGCGCCACCAGCGGCAGATCGGCCCAGACGGCAAGGCCGATGGTCGCCCCGGCGGCGAGGATCACGAAGGTGATAAGGGCGAGGAAATGGGTGAGTGGCATCATGGACGGCATCCTTTCCCCGTAAAGATGGCCCTGAAAGGCAAGAAAGCCAAGGGCCTGTCGCGGAAGGGTGATGAGCGGGGGGCGACCCCCTGACGGAATGGAAGGGCTTTGCCCTTTAGGCCCCTCTCCCGCGTGGCGGGAGAGGGAGAGCGCGCGTCAGGCGCTGATCTGGTTGTGCTTGCGGGCGACGAATTGCTTTGCAGTTTCCACCGCAACGGCGGCGTCGCGGCAATAGGCATCGGCGCCGATGGCCTTGCCGAATTCCTCGTTCAGCGGTGCGCCACCGACGAGAACGATGTAATCGTCGCGCAGACCCTTTTCCTTCATCGTGTCGATCACGACCTTCATGTAGGGCATGGTCGTGGTCAGCAGGGCCGACATGCCGAGGATATCGGGCTTTTCAGCCTCAAGCGCCTCAAGATACTTCTCAACAGAGTTGTTGATGCCGAGGTCGAGCACTTCGAAGCCCGCGCCTTCCATCATCATGGCGACGAGGTTCTTGCCGATGTCGTGGATGTCGCCCTTGACGGTGCCGATCACCATCTTGCCCATGCGCGGTGCGCCGGTTTCCACCAGAAGCGGCTTGAGGATGAACATCCCGGCCTTCATCGCGTTGGCGGCAAGCAGCACTTCGGGCACGAAGAGGATGCCATCGCGGAAGTCGGCGCCAACGATGGTCATCCCGGCGACGAGCGCCTTGGTGAGCACGTCATAGGGCGTCCAGCCGCGTTCGATGAGGATGTTGACGCCTTCCTCGATCTCTTCCTTCAGGCCATCGTAGAGGTCGTCATGCATTTGCAGGACAAGCTCGTCATCGGAAAGCTCGGACAGGATGATTTCGTCTTCGTCGGCCATGGTGGCGATCCCTTTGGGGTAAGCGTTCGTAGCCTGCATGATCCGAAAGCGGCATGCAGACTTATCGGATAGCGACATGCCCCGAATGAAAGCCGACAGCAAGGGGTCGGTTATGGGTTGGCGGTGAAATGGGCGTGACATTTGTTCTATCTTTGTTCTAGTTTGGGGCATGGAAAAAGCCGATGGGATGTTGCCGGGGCGCAGGGTGCGGGCGCGGGGGGTGCTGTCGAATGCGGCAGGCCGGTTCGAGACGCATGGCGTGGCGGGGTTTGCCGATGGCTGGGAGCCGGTTGAGGACCATCTGGTCCGCACCGAGGTGCGGGTGGAGCGGGCGCGGTCGGCCTTGAGTTACAACCGGTCGCCGGATCTGCCCTTTGACCGGTCGGTGAACCCGTATCGGGGCTGTGAGCATGGCTGTGTCTATTGTTTTGCGCGGCCGAGCCATGCCTTTTTGAACCTGTCGCCGGGGCTCGATTTCGAGACGAAGCTGATCGCGCGGCCGGGGATCGGGGCGGTTTTGGCGCGGGAGTTGCGGGCGAAATCCTATCATGTGGCGACGGTTGCGATTGGGACGAATACCGATCCCTATCAGCCCTGCGAGGCGGAGTATCGCGTGATGCGCGAGGTGGTGGAGGTGCTTGCGGGGTGCGATCATCCTTTGGCCATCACCACGAAAGGGACGCTGATCGAGAGGGATCTGGATCTGCTGGCCCCGATGGCGGCGAAGGGGCTGTTGCGGGTGGGGGTGTCGGTGACGACGCTGGACGCGGGCCTGTCGCGGCGGATGGAGCCGCGCGCCGCGCTGCCCGCGCGGCGGCTGGAGGTGATCCGGCGGCTGAGCGCGGCGGGGGTGCCGGTGCGGGTGATGGTGTCGCCGGTGATCCCCGGTCTGACGGATCACGAGATGGAGAGCATTCTGGCGGCGGCGAAGGAGGCAGGCGCGGTGGGGGCGTCGTGGATCATGCTGCGCCTGCCGCTGGAGGTGGCGGGGCTGTGGCGGGAGTGGCTGGAGGCGGCGGAGCCGGGCCGTGCGGCCAAGGTGATGGCGCGGGTGCGCGAGGCGCGGGGGGGCAAGGATTACGATGCCGAATGGGGCAAGCGGATGCGGGGCGAGGGGCTGTTTGCGGGCCTGATCGCGCAGCGGTTCGACAAGGCGGTGGCGCGGCTGGGGCTGGCGCAGGCCTTGCCGCCGTTGCGCTGCGATCTGTTCCGACCGCCCGTCTTGCCGGGGGATCAGTTGGCGCTGTTCTAGAGCGCCCGCCAGCCGATATCGCGGCGGCAGAAGCCTTCCGGCCAGTCGATGGCATCGACCATGGCATAGGCCTTTGCCTGCGCCTCGGCCAGCGTGGCCCCGCGGGCGGTGACGTTCAGGACGCGGCCCCCGGTGGCGGTGATCTGGCCGTCGCGTTCGGTGGTGCCGGCGTGGAAGACCATCTGCGACGAGGTTTCGGGCAGGGCGTCGAGGCCGCGGATGATGGATCCCTTGCTGTAGGGGCCGGGATAGCCTTTGGCGGCCATGACCACGGTCAGGGCATGGTCATCGGCCCAGTTCACGCGGGCCTGATCCAGCCGACCTTCGGCGCAGGCGAGCAGCAGATCGAGCGCCTGCGCGCCGAGGCGCATCATCAGGACCTGACATTCCGGGTCGCCGAAGCGGGCATTGTATTCAACAAGGCGGCCTTGGCCGTTTTCGATCATCAGACCCGCGTAGAGAACCCCCTGATAGGGCGTGCCGCGCCGGGCCATTTCGCGGATGGTGGGAAGGACGATTTCGTCCATCGCGCGCTGGGCGATGGTGTCGGACAGGACCAGGGCGGGGGAATAGGCGCCCATGCCGCCCGTGTTGGGGCCGGTGTCGCCGTCGCCCACACGCTTGTGATCCTGAGCCGTGCCGATGGGCAGGGCATGGGTGCCATCGGTGAGGATGAAGAAGGAGGCCTCTTCACCCGTCATGAATTCCTCGATCACCACTTCAGCGCCTGCGGCCCCGAATTCGCCGCCGAACATGTCGTCGATGGCGGCGAGGGCCTCTCCAGGGTCATGGCGACGATGACACCCTTGCCTGCGGCGAGGCCGTCGGCCTTGACCACGATGGGCGCGCCTTGCGCGGCGACATAGGCGCGGGCGGGGGCAGCTTCGGTGAAGCGGGCATAGGCGGCGGTGGGGGCGGCGCAGGCGTCGCAGATTTCCTTGGTAAAGGATTTGGAGGCTTCGAGTTTGGCGGCCTCGGCCGAGGGGCCGAAGGTCAGGAGGCCAGCGGCGCGGGTGGCATCGGCCACGCCTGCGGCGAGGGGGGCTTCTGGGCCGACGATGACGAAGTCGATGGCGTTTTCTTCACAGAAGGTGACGACAGTCTGGCCCGACAGGATGTCGATATCGGCGCATTCCGCTAGCAGGGCGATGCCCGCATTGCCGGGGGCCACGATGAGGCGGTCGGTCTTGGGGTTCTGCTTGACGGCCCAAGCGAGGGCATGTTCGCGGCCACCGGAGCCGAGGATGAGGATGTTCATGGTTGCGCCCCCTGCTTGGCCTTTTGCTTCGGGCGTCATAGGGTTCTGGTGTCAGGGAGGCAAGACATGGGACCGAACTTCGAAATCGGGGGCGGCAAAGAGATCGGTCGGGGCGGGACGAAAAAGCCGCGCCCGTCTGTCTTTGTGCGGGTTCTGGAGGTGGCGGGGTTGGCGCTGGTTGCTTATGGTTTGGGGACAAGTCGCTTTGTCCTCGCAGCCCTTGGCGGCGGAGTGATCTTTCTCAGCTATACGGTCTATCGTCGAAAGCATCGCCCGTTCCAGCAGAACGGATCAGATAGAGACCAGCGCACGGACACGGATGGAGGCAGCGACTGATGGACCTGTTCGAGGATACCCCGCCGCCGCAGGGCAATCAGCCGGAATATACCGTGTCGGAGCTGTCCGGCGCGGTGAAGCGGGTGATCGAGGGGGAATTCGGTCTGGTCCGCGTGCGGGGCGAGGTGGGGCGGGTGTCGCGCCCGGCCTCGGGTCATCTGTACTTTGACCTGAAGGATGATCGCAGCGTGATTGCGGCGATCAGCTGGAAGGGGCAGGTCGCCAAGATGCAGGTCCGCCCTGAAGAGGGGATGGAGGTTGTGGCCACGGGGCGGATGACAACCTTTCCGGGGCAGTCGAAATATCAGCTGATTGTGGAGGATGTGGCCCCGGCCGGGGCCGGTGCGCTGATGGCGATGCTGGAGAAGCGCCGCGCGGCGCTGGCGGCGGAGGGGCTGTTCGATGCGGATCGGAAGATGGCTATTCCCTTTCTGCCGGGGGTGATCGGGGTGGTGACCTCGCCCTCAGGCGCGGTGATCCGGGATATCCTGCATCGCTTGCGCGACCGCTTTCCACGCCATGTGCTGATCTGGCCGGTGGCGGTGCAGGGGCAGGCCTGCGCGCCGGAGGTGGCGGCGGCGATCCGGGGGTTCAATGCGATCGAACCGGGTGGAGCGGTGCCGCGCCCGGACCTGATCATCGTGGCGCGGGGCGGCGGTTCGCTGGAGGATCTGTGGGGGTTCAACGAAGAGATCGTGGTGCGGGCGGCGGCGGCCTCCGGCATCCCGCTGATTTCCGCTGTGGGGCATGAGACGGATACGACGCTGATCGACTTTGCCGCCGACCGGCGGGCGCCCACGCCCACGGCGGCGGCGGAAATGGCGGTGCCCGTGCGGCTGGAACTGCTGGCGGCGGTGGATGGGTTGGGCGCGCGGGCGGTGCGGGCGGCGGTGGCGGGCGTGGGCCTGCGCGGGCAGCGGCTGCGCGATCTGGGCCGGGCGCTGCCGCGACCTGAGGTGTTGACGCAGGGGGCGGCGCAGCGGCTGGACCTGTGGGGCGGGCGGCTGGGCGCGGCGTTGGGAATGGCGGCGGCGAAGAAGCGGCAGGTGTATGAGGCGCGGGCGGGGCTGGTGCGGCCCGAACTGCTGCTGGGGCTGGTGGCGCATCGGCGGCGGGATCTGGGCGAGCGGGCGCGGGGGCTGGACATCGCGCTGGAGCGGCCGATGGAGCGGGTGCAGGCACGGGTGCAGGTGCTGGGCGAGCGGTTGCAGCCGGCCTTGACGCGGGTGATCGCGGGGGCGGAGCGGACCACGCGCGAGGGGCGGGGCAAGCTGGTGCCTCTGGCCGAGCGGCTGGAGGCGGCGCCAGCGGCGCGGTTCGAGCGACTGGCGCAGCGGCTGGAGGCGCTGGACCGGACGCGGGTGACGCTGGGCTATGCCGAGACGCTGCGGCGCGGCTATGCGGTGGTGCGCGGGGATGGCGCGGTGGTGACGACCAAGGCCGGGGCGGAAAAAGCGGCGGCGCTGGAGATCGAGTTTGCCGATGGGCGCTTGGCGCTGGGCGGTAAGGGACGGGCGCGCAAGGCGGAGGGTGGGCCGGAGCAGGGGAGTTTGTTCTGAGGCATCGCTGCGACTGCAAAAATCTTGGAAGATTTTTGTAAATTTCTTTGAAGAAATTTGGTCGGCCTAGACGCCGACCTCCGGGCCGGGGCAGCTGAGCGGTTGGTCGCTCTGGCCGACCTCGGACAGGGAGGTGCCACCATCGGCGCCCATGAATATGGCGCGCAACCCGCTGTCTTCGCGGAAGAAGCGCCAGCATTGCGGCTGCAGGTCATTGTCGTAGAGAAAGCAGATATTGCCCTGATCTTCGAACCAATGGCCGTATTGGCATTCGTCTTCGGTGAAGGCCCAGATGACGCGGCGGTTGGGCAAGTATTGCTCGGCCCCCCAGACCACACCGTCCTGCGCATAGGAGAGGGTCTTGCCGGTGGCATAGGCCTCAAACTCGGCGGCGCTGAGGGGCGCGTCGGCGACCTGCAGCAGGTCATTTGCCAGCGCGGGTGCAGCGAGGGCGAGGCAGAAGGTCAGGGTGGCAAGGCGCATGTCGGCTCCGGTCAAGTGGCGCGACCATGCCAGAACGGTGGCCGTTTGGCCAGTCACCCCTGTGCAACCGTGGGGTGGAGCGGCGCGGAGGGCGGCGGCGGGGTGGCGAGGCGCGCGAGTTGCGGTTTCATCAGGCGGTGCCAGAGCGGGGGAAACAGGGCGATGGTGCAGGCCAGCGGCAGCGGCCAGGGCAGGCGGGGGGCATCCTCGGGCAGGCGCAGGGCGGGGTAGGGGCGGGACGGATTGCTGTGGTGATCGGAATGGCGCGGCGCGTTCAGCAGCAATGCCGAGGAGAACCAATGCGCGGTGTTCCAGGAATGGCGGGCGTTCACCGGTTCCGGGCGACCATCGGGGCCGATGGCGCGGGTGAGGCCGTAATGTTGCACGTAATCCGACAGGTGGATCTGCAGCTGGGCATGGGCGGCCAGGCCCAGCCAGAGAAGCAGGCCGACGGGGCCGCCGATCAGCAGGGCAAGGGCCAGCGCGGCGGCGGAGAGCAGGGCGTAGCGGGCATAGGGGTGCAGACCCGGCTGCGGGTTGCGGCGGCGCAGATCGCCTTCGGCAGCAAGGCCCGCGCGGAAGGCCCCGATAGAGGCGCGGGGGAGATAGCGCCAGAACCCCAATCCCCGGCGGGCGGTGGCGGGATCATCTGGCGTGGCGACATGGCGGTGATGCACGAGGCGGTGGCTGGAGGTGTGATGGCCAATCAGCATCCAAGCATAGACGAGGATCCCGAGGCGGACATGCCGTCGGGCGGGGCGGTGGATCAGTTCATGCGCGGTGGGGTGGGCGATCTGGCCCAGCCAGAGGCCGGTGGCGAAGAGGAGGGCGGCTTTCTCCGGCAGCGTCAGGGCGGGGCTGGTGGCCCCGGCGATGGCCAGAGGCGGCAGGGCGAGCGCGATGAGGCCGAGAAGCAGAAGGAGGCTGTCGGCGGCGGGGAACTCTGTGCCTTCGTCCGGGGCCGAGTCCACAAGCGGGAGAAGCTGGTCAAGCAGGATGGACAGCAGGCCCATGTAGAGAAGCGCGGCCCAGAGCCATGCACCACCAGCGGCTACGCCGAGGGCGAGGAGCGGCACGGGCGCGAGGGTCGCCGCGGCGAAGGCGGCCATTGGGATGGGGGAACGGGGGGCGGGGCTACTCATGACAGCATGAGGATAGCAGCGGTGCGGGCTTGCGTCACGGGGGCGGATTTGGGTGCCTTTGTCGCAGCGTAGCGCGAGGGGGTCTGTTGGATGGGTATTTGGGCCAAGGTGAAAGGGCAGTGGCTTTGGGTCTTTGAGGATGTCCGGGCAACGGTCGGGCCTTCCGTTGCGCGGTGGAAGGGATTAGGTGACGGTAAGGCCATTGGCGGAAAGGGGCGGCATGTCCTTCTTCAAGAAACTGCGCGACAAAATGTTCCGGTCTTCGGACAAGATCGGCGAGGGGCTGGAGGCGCTGGTCGCCGAGGATGCGGCCCCGTCTGAGGTTCCCGAAGCGGTGACACCCAGAGCGGCAGAGGCCCCTGTCGTGGCGCGGGACGTTGTGCCGGAGCCCAAGGTTGAGCCCAAGGTTGAGCCGAAGGCCGAGGCAAAAGCTGAGGCCAAAGCCGAGGCGAAGCCGGGGTTGCTGGGGCGTCTGTTCGGCGGTGGGGCGGCGGAAGAGCCGCGGCGGTTGGTCGATGATGCCATGCTGGAAAGTCTGGAAGAGGTGCTGATCCAGGCTGATATGGGCGTGGATACGGCGATGCGTGTGACGGCGAATATCGCCGAGGGGCGGTTCGGCAAGCGCGTTTCCACCCGCGAGTTGAAACAGGCTTTGGCGGATGAAGTGACCCGGATCATGGAACCCGTGGCGCGGCCCTTGCCGATATACCCGAAGCGGCCGCAGGTGGTGCTGGTGGTGGGGGTGAACGGGTCGGGCAAGACCACGACCATCGGCAAGCTGGCAAGCCAGTTCAAGGCGGCCGGCAAGAGCGTGGTGATCGCGGCGGGGGACACGTTCCGGGCGGCAGCGGTGGAACAGTTGCAGATCTGGGGCACGCGGGCCGGGGTGCCCGTGTTGACCGCGCCGGAGGGATCGGACCCGGCCTCGCTGGCCTTTGACGCGCTGACCAAGGCGCAGGAACAGGGGGCCGACCTGTTGCTGATCGACACGGCGGGGCGGTTGCAGAACCGGCAGGATCTGATGGAGGAGCTGGCCAAGATCGTGCGGGTGATCCGCAAGGTGGATGCCACCGCGCCGCATAACACGCTTCTGGTGCTGGATGCGACGACGGGGCAGAACGCGATTTCGCAGGTCGAGATTTTCCGCAAGATCGCGGATGTGACGGGGCTGGTGATGACCAAGCTGGATGGCACGGCCAAGGGCGGCGTTCTGGTCGCGCTGGCCGACAAGTTCGGCCTGCCCATCCATGCCATCGGGGTGGGCGAGCAGATCGACGATCTGTCGCCCTTTGACCCGGAAGACTTTGCCAAAGCGCTGGTGGGGCTGGACGGCTGATGCGAGGCGCGTGAGGCGGCGTGACGGAGTGGCTGCTTTCCATCGCGGGCACGCCTGCGGGCATGACGCTGGCGCTTGGCCTTGCGCTGATGTCGGCCTTTGCGCATGCGGTTTTCGGGGCGTTGCAGAAGGGGCAGCATGACCCTTGGGTGACGCGGGCGTCGATCGATGTCTGGATTTTCCTGCTGATCGCACCGGTGGCCCTGTTCGCCGTGCCTTGGCCGCGCGGGTTTGAATGGCTGGTGCTGTTGGGGGCGCTGGGGATTCACTTTGCCTACAAGCTGACCATGGCGCTGGCCTATGAGCGGGCTGCCTATACGGTGGTCTATCCGGTGGTGCGGGGGACGGGGCCGCTGGTGACGCTGGCCTTTGCGGCGCTGTTTCTGGGCGAGCATTACCGGGCGCTGCAATGGGGCGGCGTGGCGCTGCTGTCGGGGGCGATCCTGATGCTGGCGGTGGTGAATCTGCGCGGCGTGCGGATCGGGCGGCGGGCGCTCTATGCGGGGCTGGGCTGGGCGCTGGCGGGGGACTGCTGGTTGCGGTCTATACCACCTATGATGCTTGGGGCATCCGGCTGACGCCGGACCCGTTCACCTTTCTGGCGTGGTTCTTTCTGATCACGGCGGTGGATTTCCCCACGCTGATGGCGGTGCGGCTGGCGCGGGGGCGGGCGGTTTTGCCGCCCTTGCGCCCTCTGGTGGTGCGGGGGGTGATCGGGGCACTGGTGGCCTTTGTCAGCTTTGGCGGCGTGATGCTGGCCACGCGGCTGGGCCGGGTGGGCGAGGTGGCGGCGCTGCGCGAGACATCGACGGTCTTTGCCGCCGTGATCGGCTGGGCGGTGCTGGGCGAAAAGGTGGGCCTGCTGCGGGCTGCGCTGATGGGGTTGATTGCGCTGGGGGCGGTTCTGGTGCAGATCGGGTGAGCCCAAGGAAGGATGCGACACGACATGTCTGATGCGACACCTGAAAAGAAGGTTCACCCTGCGCTGAAGCTGGCGCTGGAACTGGGGCCGATTGCGCTGTTCTTTGCCGGCTATGTGATGCTGAAGGATCAGGTCTTTGCGATCGGTGGCGCGGAATATGACGGGTTCATCGTGGTGACCGCGCTGTTCATTCCGGTGATGCTGATGACCACGGGCATCTTGTGGTGGCTGTCGGGCAAGCTGTCGAAGATGCAGGTGGCGACGGTGGTGCTGGTGGTGCTGTTCGGGGGGCTGTCGGTCTGGCTGAACGACGAGCGGTTCTTCAAGATGAAGCCCACGATGATCTATCTACTGTTCGGTGGCATCCTCGGGTTCGGCCTGCTGCGCGGGCAGAGCTATCTGCGGGTGGTGATGGAAGAGGCGCTGGCCTTACAGCCTGAGGGATGGATGATCCTGACCCGGCGGCTCTGTGCCTTCTTCTTTGGCCTTGCGCTGGCCAATGAGGCGGTGTGGCGGCTGATGTCGACCGAGGCTTGGGTGAATTTCAAGACCTTCGGGCTGACAGCGGCGCTGTTTGCGTTCTTCATGACGCAGGGCGGCCTGTTGAGCCGCTATGGCATTCCTGAGGATGAAGGCAAGTCGTAAGGCGGGTTGCCGGATGATGCGGCGCTATCGGGCGGGGGATCGGGAGGCGTGTCTCGCCATATTTGACGGGAATGTGCCTGACTTCTTTGCCGCGTCGGAACGGGTGGAGTTTGCCGCCCATCTGGAGAGCGCCGAGTCTTTTCTGGTTCTGGAGAACGGCGGGGTCGTGCTGGCCTGTGGCGGGGTGAGCGCGCTGCCATCCGGCTGGGCCGTGCTGGATTGGGGCATGGTGGCGCGGGCGGCGCAGAGGCAGGGACTGGGGCGGCAGCTGATGCTGGCGCGGCTGGCGCTGGCGCGTGGGATGCCGGGGCTGCGCGGGATCAGGCTGGAGACCAGCCAGAAGACCTGCGGCTTCTACGAAGGATTTGGCTTCCGGGTGCAGGCGGTGGTGCGGGATGGGTTTGGCCCCGGACTGGACCGGGTGGACATGGCATTGACGTTCTGACGGAGGCGGAAATGGAAAACGCCCCCGCACCAAGGTGCGGGGGCGTCTGATACTGAAGGACGCGCGCTTCTGGGGCGCCCGGCCTGACGCCTTGGCTTATGCCAGTGCGAGGTTCATCGCGGATTCGCGACCGTTGCGGTCACGCTCCAGATCGAAGGTGACGGCCTGACCGTCAGCCAGCGAACGGATGCCGGCGCGCTCCAGCGCGGTGATGTGGACGAACACGTCCTTGGTGCCACCCTCGGGTGCAATGAAGCCGAAGCCTTTGGTGGCGTTGAACCATTTCACGGTGCCGTTGGCCATCGTGAGATCTCCTGTCGAAAGTCGCCACCCGCGGAACTGCGGTGGCCTGGCTCAGGGTCGTGTCAAGGTCGCGTCTGACAGCCCGAGGGAAGACAGAAGGTCGAAAGATCGAATAAAGCACCCCGCGTATGCGCCCTTTCCGCCATGTAGCAAGGAGATTCGGGGCAATCGGCACAACCATCGGCGGAAAAGGGCGGCCTGTGCGGGCCGCCCTTTCAAATTCGTTGGAACGAATTTGCAAATTTCTTCGAAGAAATTTGGACTTAGCGCTTGAAGAGGATTTCCTGCGCCTTGCGGTCGGTGGTGTTGTTGTTGCGCTGATCCGCGCCGACAGCCGCGCCTTTGGCAAAGGCGGGGCGGGCGGCAAGTTCATCAAGCCAGCGTTTGAAGTTGGGTTTATCGTCCAGCGTCTGCTGCTGGCCCGTCCAGCCCATGGCCCATGGCCAGATTGCGAAATCGGCGATGGAGAGGAAATCGCCGGCGGCATAGCGGGTTTTGGCAAGCTGGCGGTCGAGCACGCCATAGAGGCGGCCCACCTCGCGGCGGTAGCGGTCTTTGGCATAGGGAAGGTCTTGGGGCGGGTCCATTGCGGGGGCGTAGGTGAGGAAATGGTGCGCTTGGCCCGCCATGGGGCCGACGCCGCCCATCTGCCACATCAGCCACTGTTCGACTGCGGCCTGTTCGCGGGCATTCGCGCCGCCGAACTTGCCGGTCTTGCGCACGAGGTATTGGAGGATCGCGCCGGATTCGAAGATCGAGATGGGTTGGCCATCCGGGCCTTCGGGATCGGTGATGGCGGGCATGCGGTTGTTGGGCGCGATGGCCAGAAATTCGGGTTTGAACTGGTCGCCCGCGCCGATGTTGACGAAGTGGATGGTGTAGGGAAGGCCCATCTCTTCGAGCGCGATGGTGATCTTCTTGCCGTTGGGGGTGGGCCAGTAATGCAGGTCGATGGGGGCGGTCATGGCGGCTCCTTTGCTCTAATCCTGATGTTGAGGCATCGGGGCGCGGGAACAAGACGCAAATGGGGCGCAAAATGCGCCATACCCCTGTGCGCGGATGCGAAGGCGGGCGAGCCGGGCGTTGACCTTTGCCGCCCTTGGGCGTATCGCCCTTGGCGTGGCGCTTTGTTACCGGATTGCGGGCCACGTTAAACAAGCCGCTAAAGAGGTGTGGGGTCTGGCCCCGGCACCTTTGGGTTTTGCCGGGGCTTTTTCTTGGCCGGAGGCCGTGACGATGACGGATTGGAAGACGCGCACAAAGCTGGTGCATGAGGGAACCCGCCGCAGCCAGTATGGCGAGATGGCGGAGGCGATCTTCCTGACCCAAGGCTTTGCCTATGACAGCGCCGAGAGTGCCGAGGCGCG
>PNND01000271.1 GCA_013824045.1 Rhodobacter sp.
GCGTGCGGTTCGTCGCGGTCAGCTTCTTGCAGATGCTGGTCACATGCATCTTGATCGTCGGCTCCGCCAGTTTCAGATCGTTGGCGATTTCCTTGTTCTGCTTGCCCTCGGCCAGATAGGACAGGACCATCATCTCCTTGTCCGACAGCCTTCCGTTCTTGGTCGTCCGCCCGGCATTGTGCCGCTCGCGCACCAGTTCCAGCGGCATGTAATGCTCGCCCGCATGCATAAAGCGGATCGCATTTGCCAGTGACCGAACCCCCGTTGTCTTCAGCACGATCCCCGAAGACCCGGCATTCATGATCTCGTCCAGCATGCGCGGCGTCGGATTGCCCGTGATGATCGCCACCGGCTTGCCGCCGTTCATCTTGATCGCCCGCCGCAACCCGGCCACGCCATTCATCCCCGGCATGTTCAGATCCAGCAGCACCACATCAAACGGTCCGGCCGCCCCGATATGTTCCACAGCCTCGTCCAGCGTCTTCGCCGTGGTTATCGCCATGTCCGGTGCCGATGACAAATACATCGCAAAGACATCGAGAACCATCTCATGGTCATCGGCTATCAGAATGCGAATTTTATCGACTCCCGCTCCGCCAATCATGCTCATCGCCTTGTCCCGCTCCAATTTCATACTCACACACACCCAGCGCCTGTCTTACATTCAAATTAAGGCCTATTTGCAATCAAAGGCCGATTCAGGGATGGGATCTTACACCCATCAGGATAGGTGGTTTCTTTCCCAATTCAAAGCTATGCAAGTTGCATGCCGACTAAGTAGAGCCGATCCCATACTTTCGGATGGGCAGCTATCCGAAATTGGAATAGTGAAAACCGCGCTTTCCGCTATCTTACTCCCAAGTGTTAAGAACAGCGTGGAGTGTGCCAATGATCCATCATCCTTTCACAAGCCGCATCGCGGCCTTTTCTGCGTTTCTAACCCTTGCGCTCGGTGCGCCGGCCATGGCCGAGCTTGCAACGCCCGCGGGCGAAGTGATCCTCACGATCGACGGCGCGATCACGCAAACCAACAGCGCCGAAGGTGCCACCTTCGACATGGACATGCTGCAGGCCCTGCCCGCGTCCGGCTTTGATACCAGCACCACCTGGACCGAGGGCATCAACCGCTATGACGGTGTTCCGCTCAAGGTCCTGCTGGATGCCGTGGGGGCCACCGGCGGCACCATCACTGCCACGGCCCTGAACAATTATAGCGTCCAGATCCCGATCGACGTGCTCGAGGACACCGTCCCGATCGTCGCCTATCACATCGATGGCGAAACCTTCTCGCGTCGCGACAAGGGGCCGCTCTGGATCGTCTTTCCCTATGACGCCGGTCCCGCCTACCAGACCGAACTGGTCTATGGCTGGAGCATCTGGCAGCTTTCCAAACTGACCATCGAAGACTGATCCCTTGTGCCTCGCTCAGTTACGGCAGCGGCACATCCATTAGGAACCGTGCCGCTTTCGTGCCAGAACAGTGCCAGAACAGTACCAGAACCGTAAATGAGCCAGTTTTTTGACGAAGCCCTTCAGGAAAGCCGTATCTCCCGCGCCACGGTGCGGGTTCGGGATTTCCTTGTCGGGCTGACCTTCGTCATCACGCTGGCTGCAATGGGATATGTCTTTCTCGGCATCGACCAACAACTGGAACGCTCCTCCTCCGTCGATTCCGACAACGCGGCCTGGACAGTCTCGCAGGTCGAGGTCGACACGCTCAAGCTGCAACGCGCCGTTCTCATCGCGGTGGATCGGTCGGGCGACCCACAGGCGCTCGACGATCTGCGCCTCAGCTTTGATATCTTCTACAGCCGCTTCAACGTTCTTGCGAAATCGGATCGGCTCTCCGTGCTGCCGGTCAACGAAGTCCTGCGCGATGCGCTGTGGTCCGACGGCGCCTTCTTTGACCGCGTCACCCCCTTGATGGATGGCGATGATGCCGCGCTCACGGCGGCCCTTCCCGCGATTGCCGATGAAATGAACGGTGTCGCCGATCTGGTTCGCGCCAATGTCATGTCCTCCTTGCAGGAATTGCTGACTAGCGGCGATGCGCTCAGGGCCGAATTGCGCCGATCGCTGCAACTCTTTGCCGCCGCTTCGCTGGGCCTACTCGCGCTCATGGCGGGGCTGTCCCTCGTCATCATCCTGCAGAACCGCGCCCAAAGCCGCCGCTCCGAAACCACGGAACGCGCCGTCCACAATCTGCGCGCCATCATCGAAAGCTCGCTTGATGCACTGGTGATCTGCGATGCCGTGGGCAAGGTCACCGATTGCAACCGCGCCGCCGAACAGCTTTTCGGTCGCAACCGTGCCGATCTTGGCGGCCTCAGCCTTGGCGAAATCCTCTCGGGCGAAGGCAAAGAGGACGACCCGTTCGCCACGCTCTACCACATGTTCCACGACGGCACGGCGCAACTCCAGGATGGCCGCTGCCAGCTTTCCGGCCACCGCCGCGATGGCAGCGAATTCCCGGTCGAGGTCGCCTTGGCCGAGGCAAAGGGTGCCGGTGGCGGGCAGATGTTCATCGCCTTCATCCGCGACATTTCCGAACGCATCGAACGCGAGGAAAGCCTGCGCAAGGCCCGCAACGACGCGCTCAAGGGCGAAGAGGCCAAGGCCCGCTTCCTCGCCGTCATGAGCCATGAGATGCGCACCCCCCTGAACGGCCTTGATCGCCGCGACGGAACTGCTGCAAACCTCAACCGACCTCGACAAACGCCAAACCTGGCTGTCGGAAATCGTGCTCTCCTGCGGCTGGGCAGCGCTGGATCAGGTCAACAACGTGCTGGAACTGACCCGGCTCGGTTCGGAACAATCCGACAGCTACAAGCTGTCCGATTTCTCGCCGATGCAGATTGTCCGCGATCTGATGCTGCAAAACGAACCCCATGCCGCGAAGCGGGGCAATCAGTTGCGCTTCGAAGAACCCGCCGGTCCGCTGCCGAGCGTTACGGCCCCGCGGCAGCTTTTCCTGCGCGTGCTCTACAACCTCGTCGGCAACGCGATCAAGTTCACCGATGCAGGCTCCGTCACCGTCACGCTGCGTGCGGATCTGGTGGAAGACGGGCGCAAACTCCACCTCGCCTTTGATGTCACCGATACCGGCATCGGCATCGCCGAACAGGATCTCGAACGTATCTTCCACAACTTCGAAACCCTCGATGCCTCCTATGCCCGGATGCGCGAAGGCACCGGCCTCGGCCTCGGCATCGCCAAACTGTCGGCCGAGGCGATGGGCGGCTCCATCCATGTTGTCTCCAACCTCGGCAAGGGCAGCACCTTCACCTTCGACGTCACGCTTCCCGTCGCGGTCGAGGCGGCGCCGTCCAACACGGCCGCCGCACCTGGCACGGGTGACGAAAACCAGCCCATGCATATTCTGGTGGTCGAGGATAACCCCATCAACAGCCTCTTGCTCACCGAAATGCTGCGCCTGCGCGGCCATGTCGTTGCCAACGCCGTCGATGGGGTCGAGGCCGTGGAAAAGGCGGCCGTCACCGCCTTCGATCTGATCCTCACCGATATCTCCATGCCGCGCATGGATGGCGTCGAAGCCACCCGCCGCATCCGCCAGCAGGGGGCCTGCCGCGATGTGCCGATCATCGGTGTCACCGCCAATGCCGATCCGGACCGGATGCCCGAGTTTCTATCTGCCGGCATGAATGACGTGCTGGTCAAACCCGTCACCCGCAACGCGCTGATGACGCTTATCGCAAACCATGCCCGCCGTGCCGCACAGCCCGCCGCCGCGCCGGTTCCGCCCGCGGCAGTCGAACCCCCCGTTCTGAACAAGGCCGTGTTCCGCGAAACCATGCAGGAGATGGGGGCCGCCTTTGTCGAACGGATTGCCGACCGCCTGCTCATCGAAGCCGAATCCCTGATCGACGAACTGGAAGATCACGCTCGCACCGGCAACCACGAGGCCGCCGCCAAGGCCGCGCACAAGACGGCTGGTGCCGCAGCGGCCATCGGCCTTGCTGGCCTGCATTTCGCCCTGTCGCGTTATGAAACCGCGGCCCGCAACGGCGATACCGCCGCCATGTCGGCTGGGCTGGACCGCATCCGCAGCCTCTTGCCCCGCACCCTTCTGGACCTGCGTGAAAACGGCCTGTCCCTCGCCTCAAGCCGAACCGCCGCGCAGTAAAGGTCCGTCTTTAACGGCCCGTCGCGCGCCACTTGGCACGCCCCTTGCAAGCCCCGGGCCTGAACGCCCGGCAATCCGGCAAGCAAGGATCAAGGACAATGACGGTCAGTTTCGCGGAATCTATAGGTCTCCACGCCCAATCCCTGATGCTGCGCGAAAAGCGGGGCGAAATTCTCGCCTCAAACATCGCCAACGCCGCCACCCCCAACTTCAAGGCCCGCGATTTCGACTTTGATGCCGAACTCGCCCGCGCCACCGGCGGCTTTGACATCGTCCGCACCTCATCGCGCCATCTGGGCGGCTCCTTGGCCGACAATGGCCTTGGCTACCGCGTGCCGCTCAATGCCTCGCTGGATGGCAACACGGTCGAACTCCCGGTCGAACAGATGGAGTTTGCCGAAAACACCCTGCACTACCAGACCAGCTTGCAACTCCTCAACCGCCGTATCTCCGGTCTGATGACCGCGATCAAAGGGGAATGACCATGTCCGATATCCGCAATGTCTTTGATGTGGGGGCCCGCGCCATGTCGGCCCAGATGGTCCGCATGAACACGGTGGCCTCCAACCTCGCCAATGCCTCCACCGTGGCCTCCACGCCCGAAGATGCCTTCCGCGCCCTGCGCCCGGTCTTTGAAACCGAGTACGCCCGCGCCAATCAGGGCCTGTCCACCGCCACCGTCGAAAGTGTCGTGATGCTCGACCGTCAGCCAGAAAAGCAGTTCCGCCCCGATCACCCCGCTGCCGATGCCGAAGGCTTCGTCTACGCCGCCGCCGTGAACACCGAAGAGGAAATGGTCGAAATGGTCGAAGCCAGCCGCCAATACCAGAACACGCTGGAAACCATGACCACGCTCCGCGCCCTGATGGCACGAACCGTGCAGATGGGCCAATAACCGCATCCCGTTTCCCGCTGACCGCGTCTGGAAAGAACCGCCATGATCACCTTCTCCCCCACCACCGGCGCCCCCACTGTCGCCAGCACCACCAGCACCGCCGCCGCCACCAACGCGGCCACGACCAATGCGCTGGGCCAACAGGATTTCCTCACCCTGATGCTGGCACAGCTGAAAAATCAGGATCCCATGCAACCGATGGAAAACGGCGAATTCCTCGCGCAACTCGCCCAGTTCTCCACCGTCAGCGGCATCGAAAAGGTCAATGACACGCTCGCCAGCCTCGGCGAAGGGATGCGCGATTTCCGCATCTCCACCGCCGCCAACCTTCTGGGGCATGAGGTGCTGGTCCCCGGCAACATCGCCCGCGCGGGCAAGGATGGCACGATCAACGGCGTCGTCGACCTGCCCAAGGCCGCAAGCTCCGTCACCGTCAGCTATTCCGATGCCACCACCGGCGCGCTTCTGCATACCGAAAGCTACGCTGCCCAATCCGCCGGCCTGATGGGCTTCTCATGGGCGGGCCTGCCCCCCGCCATGGCGGAACAGCGCAGCCCCGTCCGCATCAACGTCTCGGCCACAACCGACACCGGCACCGCACCGGTCGGACCTTCCGTCTTTGCCAAGGTGCTCTCTGCCCGCAACGGCGCGGGTGGGGCCGACATGACCCTGCAGATCGAAGACTACGGCGCCCTGAACGCGCTCGAAGTCGAAGCCTTCCGCTGATCCCCCTCACAAGACCCGAACCAAAGGACCACGCCTATGTCCATGAGCACCGCCCTTTCCGGCCTGATGGCCGCGCAGACCGAAATCTCGGCCACCTCGCACAACATCGCCAATGTCGGCACGGTCGGCTTCCGCTCCAGCCGCGTCGAATTTGCTGATGTGTTCTCGTCCTCGCCCATGGCGAACCAGCGCACGGCAGTCGGCTCGGGCGTCACCGTGCAGCGCGTCGCGCAGGATTATTCGCAAGGCAACGTCGTCACCACGGGCAACCTCTTGGACATGGCCATCGAAGGGCAGGGCTTCTTTGCCATCCGCATGGCCCCCAATGGCAACGTGCCCGGCGGTGAGACCCGCTTCACCCGCTCCGGCGCGTTCAACATGAATGCCACCGGCGGTGTGGTCAACGCGTCGGGCGATGCGCTTCTGGGCTGGCCCGTGGCGATGGACGGCACGGCGTTGACCAACCAGCTGGGCCAAGCCGTTCCGTTGACCATCCCGCCGATCATGGGTGCCCCCACCGCCAGCACCGAGGTTCAGCTTCAGGTCGATCTGCCCTCTGACAATGGAATGCTGGGCCAGCAGGTCTTCCCGCCTGTCGCACCTTTCGATGCCACTGATCCCACCACCTATGCCACCCGCACCCCGGTCCCGCTCTTCGGCCCGGCAGGCACCCCGGTCGAGGCCGAGGCCTACTTCATCAAGATCTCCGGTCCCGATCCGATCACCGCGGATACCGTCTACGAAGTGCGCATGATGGTCGACGGGCAGGAATTCCTGCCAACAGATCCGCTGATCCTGCCGCAGGTCACGTTCAACGGTGCCGGTGACATCACCGCCGGCGGCGCGCTTGATTTCGGCCCGGCTGGCCTCACGCTCAACCTCGGCGGCTCGCAACTGACCACCAACCCCTTCACCGTTCAGGCCGTCTCGCATGACGGCACCACGTCCTCCGGCCTCAGCAACCTCGAAGTCGATGGCGCTGGCGGCGTCTGGGCCACCTATGGCCTCCTTGGCCGCATGCCCGTCGGCCAGGTCGCCATGGCCAACTTCACCAACACCCAAGGGCTAAAGGTGCAAGGCAAGGCCACCTTCGCCGCCACCGCCGATTCCGGCCCGCCCATCGCTGGCTCCGCCGGCAGCCTCGGCTTTGGCAACCTGCGGGCCGGTGCGCTCGAACGCTCCAACGTCGAACTGACCGAGGAACTGGTCAACCTCATCTCGGCGCAGCGCAACTATCAGGCCTCGGCCAAGGCGATGGAAACCTCCACCTCGCTGATGCAGACGGTCATGAACATCCGCAGCTAAGGCACCCGAACGGATAAACCGATATGGACAAGCTGATCCACACCGCGCTCAACAGCATCGCCCATATCCGGGGCGCGCAGATCGCGAATGCCCAGAATCTCGCCAACCAGACGGTTCCGGGCTTCCGGCGCGACATCATGCCCGAAGGTCAGGCCTTCGTGATGGAGGAACAGGGCGTCCTGCAATCGCGCGCCTACCAGATCCCCGAAGAGCACGCCGCCTTCTCGGATCTGGCCGGTTTCATCAACCAGACGGGCGAGCCGCTGGACCTTGCCCTCGCCAACGAGGGCTGGTTCTACATCCGCCCGGACGAAGGGCAGGGCGGCCCCGCCCTCTCCCGCCGCGGCGACATGCGGATCACACCCGATGGCGCGCTGGTCAATGGCGCGGGCGAGGCGGTGCTGAACAACGCCCTGCAACCCATCACCATCCCGCCCTTCCGGTCCATCGTGGTGAACGAACTGGGTGCCATCACCATCGAACCGCTCGACGGCGCACCCGGCGAACGGGTTGATGTGGCCACCATCGGCACCACCAACGCCTCCGCCGCGAACATGATCAAGGGCCTTGATGGCCATATCCGCCCTCTGCCCGGCACCCCGCTGCCGCCCCCCAATCAGGGCGGCCGCATCGCCCAAGGCGCGCTCGAAGGCTCCAACGTCAACGCGACCGAAGAGCTGATCTCCTCTATCGAATTGCAACGCGCCTTCGAGTTGAACATCCGCATGATCTCCACCGCCAAGGAAATCGACGAGGCCGGATCGCGCCTCCTGCGGATGCCCGAGAACTGATTTTTTCCCCGCGCAGCTAAAATGCTGCGCGCCTGCGTCGGGGGCTGGCACGGGCCTTGCAAAAGCAACCGTGACAGACACGCAAAGAGGTGCCCCCGATGTCGACCGATGCAATGCATGTGGCCAAGACCGGCCTCAATGCCCAGCAGCTCCGGATGCAGGTCATCGCCAACAACCTGGCGAACGTGAACACCACCGGGTTCAAGCGCGACCGCGCGAATTTCGAAACCCTGCTCTATCAGAACATCCGCCCCGCAGGCGCCCCCACATCCGAGGGCACGGCCCTCACCACCCCCCTCTCCGTCGGCACCGGGGTCCGCGTGGTGAACACCGAAAAGCTCTACGCCCAAGGCAGCCTGAAAACGACCGAAAACGCGCTCGACGTCGCGATTGACGGCCAAGGTTTCCTTCAGGTCCTGCTCCCAGATGGCCGCATCGGCTATACCCGCGACGGCACGCTCTCGCGCAATCCCGAAGGCACGCTCACCACCGCCTCGGGTTACGTGATCCAGCCCGAGATCCAGATCCCCGATGGCGCCACCGCCATCAACATCTCGGCCGATGGCATCGTCTCGGTCCAGACCCCCGATCAGGTCGAGGCGCAGGAAGTCGGCCAGATCACCCTTGCCGCCTTCACCAACCCGCGCGGTCTGGAACCCATCGGCGAAAACTTCGTGGTGGAATCCTCCGCATCCGGCCCCGCCGTCGTGGCCGCCCCCTATGAAGACGGCATGGGCAAACTCGTCCAAGGCGCACTTGAAGCGTCCAACGTGAACGTCGTGCAGGAACTGGTCGACATGATCGAAACCCAGCGCGCTTACGAAGTGAACTCCAAATCCATCTCCGCATCCGACGAAATGATGCGCTTCCTGTCCAATAAACTCTGAGGCTGACCGATGAAATCCGCGCCCCTCGCTTTGACCCTCCTCCTCACGGCAGCCGCCTGCACCCCCACCTATATCGAGGAAAAAGAGTCGCTGAACTTCGCCCCGGTCTTCCCCGAGGACTCCTACACCGACAGCGCCGCCCGCCCCACCGGGGGCATCTACACGGCCTCCTCGGGCGGCATCTTCGCCTCGGACCGCCGCGCCGCACGGGTGGGCGATATCCTCACCGTGCAATTCGCCGAACGCTTTCAGGCGTCCAAGACGCAATCCGCCTCGGGGTCGCGCAGCAATGATTACACCATCGACATGCCCGATGCGCTCACGCTGGGCCTCGATGACGGCGTGCTCGACAATGGCACCGACCAATCCTTCGCCGGTCGTGGGCAGGCGCAGCAATCCAACTCGCTCTCGGGCCGCCTTTCGGTGCAGGTCGTCCGCGTCCTGCCCGGCGGGATGCTGGAAATCATGGGCCAGAAACGCCTGACCCTGAACAACGGCAACGAATATGTCCGCCTGACGGGCGTCGTCCGCCCCGAAGACATCAGCGCCGATAACGTCGTCCTGTCTGATCGCATTGCGCACGCCATCATCAAGTATGTCGGCGCCGGGTCTGTGCACGATACCTCGCGCCCCGGCTGGCTGCGCCGTGGCCTTGATGTGGTGTCGCCGCTGTGATCCGCGCCCTGCTCATCGCCCTTTCCTTGACGCTCGGCCTTGCCCCCATGGCGCAGGCCGACCGGCTCAAGGACATCACCACCGTCGCCGGTGTCCGCTCCAACCCGCTGGTGGGTTACGGCGTGGTCGTGGGCCTGTCGGGTTCGGGCGATGGCAATTCCGGCCTCACCCTGCAATCGCTGCAATCGCTGATCTCGCGCCTCGGCCTCACGGTCGAGACTTCCGACCTCAATGCCAAGAACGCCGCCGCCGTCATGGTCACCGCCGAGCTTGGCCCCTTCATGAAAGAAGGCCAGGTCATCGATGTGACCGTCTCCACCGTCGGCTCCGCCAAGTCGCTCAAGGGCGGCACACTGCTGATGACCCCGCTTATGGGCGCAGATGGCGAGATTTACGCCATCGCCCAAGGCAACCTGATCGTGGGCGGCCTTGGCGTCGACGGGCAGGATGGATCATCGCTCACCGTCAACATCCCCACCGTGGGCCGCATCCCGCGCGGCGCGATGGTCGAACGCATGGTTGAGGCCGCGTTTCAGCACACCGATGCCCTCATCCTCAACCTTAACCGTCCCGATTTCTCCACCGCCGCCGCCGTGGCCAAGGCGGTGAATGCCGTCTTCGGCCCCGATGTCGCCACGCCTCTGGACGGCACCTCGGTGCAGGTCCGCGCCCCGCACGATCCGGGCCAGCGCGTCACCTTCATGGGCATGCTGGAAAACGTCGAGGTCACTCCGGACGCCCCCGCCGCCCGCGTCGTGGTCAACGCCCGCACCGGCACCGTGGTCATCGGCGGCCATGTCCGCGTCACCCCCGCCGCCGTGACCCATGGCTCGCTCACCGTGTCGATCTCGGAAGACCCGCAGGTCAACCAATCCGCCACCGTCGTCTCGGGCGATGGCACGGTGATCGTGCCGGGCGAAACGACCGTCACCCCCGACAGCACCGTGATCGCGACCGAAGAAGCCAACCCCGCCTTCGTCTTCGATCCGGGCGTCTCCCTCACCTCGCTGGTCGATGCGATCAATGCCGTGGGCGCCTCCCCCTCCGATCTCGTCGCCATCCTCGAAGCGCTGCGCGAAGCGGGCGCGCTCCGGGCCGAGCTTGTGGTGATCTGATGGACATCAAACCCGCCTCCATCTCCCTGTCCCCCGCCAAACAGCCCGACCGCACCCCTGAACTGCGCCGCGCCGCCGAAGGGTTCGAGGAACTGTTCCTCACCCAATTCCTCAAGGCCGCCCGCGCCGGGTCTTTGGGGGATGACATCATGGGGTCCAGCGCGGTCGATAAAACCCGCGACCTCTTCGATGCCGAAATTGCCCGCGCCTCCTCAGGCCGCACCGGCTTCGGCATCGCCGATGCCGTGGAGCGCCAATTCGCCGGCTTCGTCACCCCCAACAGCAAGGTTGACTGATGGGCAACATCATGGACATCGCCAGCTCGGCCATCGGTGCCTACCGCACCGCGCTGAGCGTGACGGGCGAAAACATCGCCAATGTGAACACCGAAGGCTACCGCCGCCGCGATGTCCTGACCTCGCAGATCGGTGGAGCGCAAACCCACGTCACCACGGTGGCCACAGGCGGGCAGGGCGTGCAGGTCGAACAGGTCCGCCGCGCCTTTGATGCGCTCATGGCCGAACGTCTGCGCACCTCCACCTCGGACGTGTCCGCCGCCCAGGTTCATCTTGATGCCGCCATGGCGGTGGAAACCCAGCTTCTGCCCAATTCCGGCGGCATCGACGCCGCGCTTGAAGACTTCTTCGCCGCCATCGGCAGCCTTGCCTCCTCGCCCGCTGACACGTCCCTGCGCCGCATCGCCATCGAATCCGGCCGTACCCTTGCCTCGGCCTTTCAAGGCATCGCTGCGGGCCTCGTGCGCCTGCGCGAAGACACCTATTCCGCCGCCAGCCTGTCTGCCACGCAGGCCACGCAGGACCTGCGCGATCTGGCCGAACTGCAAATGCGCTTTTCCATCAACAACGGCGCAGTCGGCGCGCTCAACCCCATGCATGACGAACGCGACCGTCTGCTTGCCAGCCTTGCCGAAAACGTCGGCATCTCGGTCACGCTCGACAATGCCGGTCGCGCCACGGTCACGCTCGGCACAGGCGGCGGCGGCCCGGTGCTGCTCGATGGCTCCGGCCCTTCCACCCTCACCGTCTCCGGCACCACCGACCTCACCCTCACCATCACCCGTGACGCCTCCACCCGCGACAGTCGGATGCTCGGCACCGGGGCGATCGGCGGTTACTCCACCGCGCTGGGCGCGATCAACACCGCGCTGCAGGAAATCGACGCGCTCGCGCGCAAGATCGCGGGCGAGATGAACACCGTCCATGCCGCCGGGCTCGATCTCACCGGCGCACCGGGCGGGCCGATGTTCTCGCTCGACGGTTGGGTCATGTCGCGCGCCGTCACCAATCAGGGCGATGCCCGCACCATCGTCACCCCCACCGGCCCAAGCACCACAGGCCCCATCACGCTCATTCGCGACACCGCGCTGAACGTCTGGCGGGCCGAAGACGCACTCGGCAACGTCCTTGGCAGCGCCGACCGCCTGCTCGTTCTGCCGGGTGTCACGATCGAGGTCGAGGGCCTGCCCGCCAATGGCGACCGGCTGACCTTCACCCCCACCACCGGGCTTGCCGCCAATATGCGCTTCATTCCCGATGTGCCCGAACGCCTCGCCGCCGCCGTCGCCACGCTCGTGGCCCCCGCGCCGGGAAATACCGGATCGGGCTCCGCGACCATCGCCCCCACTACTGTGGCCCCGCCCACCGTGCCCACCCTTGCCACCCAACTGACTGGGGCCACCAACGGGGCAGCGGCTGTCACGCTCCTCTCCCCCGGCGTCGTGGGCTACATCCCCGCCGGCACCACAGCGGCTAGCCTCAGCAGCCTCGGCACGCAGTCCAGCGCCGATTTCGCGCTGTCTGACGCCGCCGCTGCCACCACGACCAACCTCACCGTCACGCTGGATGGCACGCCCTACAGCTTTGATCTGACCACGCTCGCCGATGGCTCCCCCCGCCCGCCGGGCTGGACCTCGGCGCAACTCGCCGCCGCGCTGACGGCGGGTCAGTTCGACACCGCCGCAGGCGACACCTTCGCCAGCCTCGGCCTCGCTGCCGCTGGCACCGATGGCGGCTTTACCCTCTCGCGCACGGCAGGCAACATCGGCGCGGCCACGCTGGATGCCCAGCCCGCCACCCTCGCCCCCGCCAGCGCACAGGGCGGCACGCTTCAGATCTTCACGCGCGAAGGCCGCCAGATCGCAGGCACCCCCCTCTCGCCCGCCGACGTCGCGCTTCTGCTCACCGAAGCCAACGGCTTCCTCCCCGGCGCGCAGTACAACGCAGATTATCTTGAGGCACCGGGCGGCACCGGCTATCGCGGCTTGGGCCTCGACAGCACGCTCGCCAACGGCCAGCAATCCGTTCTCCTCCAACCTCCCGCCCCCGTCACATGGGCGGGCAACCCGCAGGCCCCCGCCTCTCCCGCCCGCACCATCCTGCTGGAACAGCCCGGCGCGACCCCGATCAACCTCACCCTCCCCGCAGGCAGCAGCGCCGGTCGCCTCGCCGATATCATGACTGCCGCCTATCCGGGGCTAGAGGCCACGGCCCACACCGCCGCCACCCTCACCGTCGCAGGCGACGGCCCCGTGCAGTTCCGGCTTGAGGGCACCAACAGCACGCCCCTCACCGTCTCGGCCACTGTGGCGGGCGGCCGTCTCGACGGCCTTCTCCTCGCCGTCAACGGACTGTCCGGCTCCACCGGCATCACCGCGCAACTCTCGCCCGATGGCACGCGCTTGTTGCTGTCACAGGCGGATGGCACCGATATCCGCATCACCAACTTCACCCATGGCGCGGGCGGCACCGCCACGCTGCAAACCAGCAGCGCCGCAGGTCTTGCCTCTGGTCCCATCGCTACGCTCGGCGCAGGCCAGACCGCCGCGCGCCTGTCCGGTCAGGTCACGCTGACCCAGATGCAAGGATTCTCTGTCACGATCGACGGAAACCGGATCGACTCCGCCGCTGATCCTCTCTCGGGCGGTCTCATCACCTCCACCTCCTCCGCCGCAGGCGCGCAGCGCACCCTCACCTTCGCCTTCGACCCCGCGCTGGATGCCTCCACCGCCGCGCCCGATGGCAGCGCCGCCCTCGCCGGTCCCACCGATTACAACCTCACCCTCGGCGGCCGTGCGGTCACGCTCAACACCGCCACCGCCGCCGCCACTTCCGCAGCTGACGTCGCCGCAGGCCTCGCCGCCCTCCTGCGCGAAGACATGCCGCAGGCCAGTGTCACGGGCGCCGCCCTTGCCACCCTTCCCGCCGATGGCACCTCCACCCTCGTCCGCCTCGACGGGCAGGACTACACCCTGCGCATGACCGGGGGCGCGGTGCAGGTCAGCGGCCCCGAAGCGGGCCGCCTCACCGCCGCCTTCGATGGCACGAACCGCCTGCAAATCACGGTGAATGGTGGCTCCACCGACGCGGGCTTCATCACCATCCCCGCCTCCTCCACCTCTGCCGCCTTCGGCCTTGCCCCGGCGCAAACCCCCACCACCCGCCTGACCGGCCAGCCCGTCACCGGCGCGGGCCTGCCCGTCGCCATGCAGGTGGAAATCGGCGCAACGCTTTATACCGTCAACGTCACGGGCGGCCCCACCGTCACCCTTCCGGGTGGCTTCCCCGGCACGGCCACGGTGGATGGCACCGGCGCCATCACGCTTGATCTGCAAACAGGCGGCACCCCCGCCCGCATCCTGCCGGGGGCTACAGCCGCAGGCTTCGCCTCGCTCGGTGCCGCCCTCTCGGTCAATGGGGCCAGCCTCGACATGCGCGCCTCCGACGGCAGCGCGCTGAACCCTGTCGCCACCACCGCCTCGCTTGCCGGGCAGCGCCTGTCGCTCACCAATCTGCCGCCCGAAGACCTCATCGTCGTGATGACGGGCACAGGCACGCTTCGCATGTCCGGCACCCTCACCGCAGGCCCGCCCCCCACCGCCGCCCCCGCTGTGGAACTGCGCGTCATCGACGCCGCCACCCAGACGGTTGGCCTCTTCGATATCGCCACGGGTCATTCTATCGGCACCCGCACGCTCGATGCCACGGGCGGCGCGGTGATCGGCGGGCTGGCGATCAACATCTCGGGCAACCCCGCCACCGGCGATGCCTTCCGCCTGACGCCAAACAGCGATGGCCGCAACGATGGCCGCGCGCTCGATGGCCTCCTTGCCCTGCGCTTTGCCGATGTCGCCACCGGGCGCGGCGGCTTTGCCCGCATCCTCGCCGACCTGCAGGCCGAAACCGGCACCCGCGCCGCCGCCGCCGATCAAACCCTCGGCGCCCGCACGGCCGTGAACGACTCTGTCCGCCGTGCCGATGCCGAACTGGGCGCGGTCGATCTGGATGCCGAAGCCGCCCGCATGCTGGAACTCCAGCAGAACTATCAGGCTGCCGCCCAGGTCATGACCGTGGCGCAGGAAATGTTCGACACCCTTCTCCAATCGTTCTGAAAGGTCTGACCCATGACCGCCAGCATCGGCAACGCCCTCTTCGGCAAGATCGCGATGGAAAACTTCAACCGCCTCTCGGCCGAGGTGTCCGATCTTCAGGCCCAGATTTCCTCGGGCAAGAACGACCCGCGCCCCTCGGCCGATCCGATGCGCGCGGCGAAACTGTCCATCGTGACCGAACAGCGCGCCGCCATCGACCGCTTCACCGACAACACCGCGCTGGCGACCGACCGGCTGGATCAGGCCGATCTCGCTCTCGGCGAGATGGGCGACATCATCCGTCAGTTCCAGCAAATCTCGATCCAGGCCGCCAACGATACGATCACTGAGGAAGGCATCGCGGGCCTCCGGTCCGAGGCGCTCTCGCTGCGCACCGCGCTCATCGCCGTGGCCAATGGGCGCGATACGATGGGCCTGCCCCTCTTCGCGGGTTTTGGCAGCGCCGAACCCTTTGCCCAAGGCCCCAATGGCATCGAATATCGCGGCGATGGGGGCCGCCCCACCCTGCGCATGACCGAAACCGCCACGCTCGCCACCGGCCTTAACGGGGCCGAGGTGTTCATGTCCGTCCCCACCGATACCGGTGCGCGCAGCGTGTTCGAGATGGTCGATGATCTGATCGCCACGCTCACCCCCTCGCTCAACCCGTCCCGCCCCAATCACACCATCGCCAATCAGGCCCTGTTCACCCCCGCCACCACCCGCGACCCCGCCACCCTGTCCTTCGACCTTACAGGTCCCACCGGCACCGCCCGCATCTCGGCCGAGGTGATGGCCGGCGCGCCCGAGGCACTGCGCGATGCGATCAACGCCGCCACCCCCACCACTGGCATCACCGCCAGTCTCGCGCCCGATGGCGAAAGCCTGATCTTCCAATCCGCAGGCGCGATGACCGTCGGCAACCTGACCCAGCCTGATGCCGGGCGCCGCCCCGCTGCCCACATGATCCCGCTCGATGCCAGCCTGCAGCCCGCTGGCCGGGGCGTCGGACTGCGCACCGAAAACCTGTCGGCCACCCGCATGGTGGGCGCCTTCGCCGATATCGTCACCCATGTCGCTGCCCAGCGGGCCGAGGTGGGGTCGCTCGGCCGCCTCGCCGAAGACCACGCGCAGGTTCTGGCCGACCGCAAGCTCCGGATCGACAAATCCGTCGCCGGTCTCGAAGATCTCGACGTCGCCGCCGCCATCACCCGCCTGCAACAGCTTCTGCTCACCGAACAGGCATCGCAGCAGACCTTCGTGAAAATCAACGGCACCAGCCTTTTCGACTACATGCGCTGATCCACCCCCCAACATGGCCCGGCGCTTGCAGACAAAGGATATGCTCCGCGCCCTCGCCCTGTCTGTCGCTCTCTTGCTGCCCGGTCTCGCCGCCGCGCAGGATTGCGCGCGTCTGGCGGCCGAAGCCGGGGCCGAGGCTGGCCTTCCCGAAGGCCTTCTCCCCGCCATCTCGCTTGTCGAGGCCGGTCGCGGCACGGGCAATGGCGGCATCGCCCCTTGGCCCTGGACGCTGAACCAAGGCGGCAAGGGCATGTATTTCGACACCCGCGAAGAGGCGCTGGCCTATCTCAAACAGGCCGTGGCCGAAGGTGTCACCAATATCGACGTGGGCTGCATGCAGCTGAACTGGAAATGGCATTCCGCAGGCTTTGCCACGCCCGAAGACATGATCGATCCCACCCGCAACACCCGCTACGCGGCGCGCTTTATGGTGGAGCTCTACAACCGTCTCGGCTCTTGGGAAACCGCCGCCGCCGCTTACCACTCCACCAATCCCGAACGCGGGCGGAACTACCTGCAAAAGGTGATGGCCGCGCGTGACAGTTTCCAGCTTTCCCCGCTCGGTCCCGCAGAGGATGGGGCAGGGGAGGCGGCGGTTCTTCTGGTGGCCATCCCCGCCCAGCTTGACGGCATCCTCGCCCATCCCGGCAATCCCCTCGTTGCCCTCGCCTCCGCCCCGCCCGCCGATGGCTGGGAGGGCGAAACCCCCTTCGACGATGTCCCGCAAACTCCGTCTGACCCTGCCGCCGAGGTCATGGCCGACGCCGCGCCCCACAGCCCGCCGCCGCCCCGCCCCTCCCGTAGCACCACGGCCCGCCAGCCCTCAAATCTGGCCCCGCCAGACCTGCCGATGGTCATCGCGGCGGCCACCGTCAGCCTCGCCCTGCCCGAGAATCTCCCCCCTCGCCTCCGCCACCGCTGGGCCGAGGTTGAAGCAATGCGCGCCATCCTGTCCTCTGCACCCTGACAGACGATCTGACGCAATTTAAACCATTGTATTTAAACAAGAAATTATACATCCAAAAGTATGCCCCAAACCCAGACCAAAGGCCGGATGGCATCCGTTTCACCGACCCCAACCCGACCGTGGAAAGATTGAATCAACGCCTCTCTCACTATCATGTGAACCTCAATTGCCGTTGGAGGTTCTTCATGACGACTCATTGGATTGATCGTGACATTGCCATTCATGCCCTGCCTGTTCCTGTAAGCACGATCGACCGGATCATCATTGGCGAAACCGCTCCGATGCGCAGCCTCAAGCGGATGATCACCGCCGTGGCCGGGTCCGATGCCGCCGTCCTCGTCCGTGGCCCCACCGGGGCGGGCAAAGAGCTTGTGGCCGAAGCCCTGCACCGCGCCTCTGGCCGCCTTGGTGCCATCGTGGCGGTCAACTGCGCCGCCATCCCGGCAGACCTTCTGGAAAGCGAACTTTTCGGGCATGAGAAGGGCGCCTTCACCGGGGCCGACCGCGCCCGTCCGGGCCGCATCGAACAGGCGGCGGGCGGCACCCTCTTCCTTGATGAAATCGGCGACATGCCGGTGGCCTTGCAGGCCAAGCTTCTGCGCGTTCTGGAAACCCGGCGGATTCAGCGTCTGGGTGCCACGGCCGAACAGACTGTCGATTTCCGCCTCGTCACCGCCACCCATCGCGATCTGGCCGCCGCCGTCGCCTCAGGCGATTTCCGCGCCGATCTGTTCTACCGCATCTCGGTCTTTCCGCTCTCCGTGCCCAGCCTCGCCGAACGCACCGCCGACATCCCCCTCATCCTCGCCCGCCTGATCGAGGAATACACCACCAACAACCCCAGCGCCGAGGTTCCGCATTTCGACCTTGGCGCCCTGCGCGCCCTGTCGGCCTATGGCTGGCCCGGCAATATCCGCGAATTGAAGAACGTCCTGATGCGCGCCTTCGTCATGCTGCCGGGCCGCATGGTCACCGCCCGCCACGTGCGCGACAACCTTCTGGGCATGGAAATGCCCTGCCCCGACAGCGCCGAGGTGGTGCTGCCCCAACCCCCCGCGCCGCAGGCAAAGGGCGATCTGCCCGATCCCACCCAGTTCCATGATGCGCTGGGCCGTCTGGGCGATATCGACCTGCGCGGCTATATCCGCGATATCGAAGTGGCCCTGATCGAAGCCGCACTCGACACGCGCCAAGGCAACGTGGCACAGGCCGCCGATGCCCTACGCCTGCGCCGCACCACGCTGATCGAAAAGATGAAGAAGTTCGGCATCCGCCGCGGTCTCGTGGCCTAAGAAGGCCGGGGGGCTACCCGCCCCCCCCAGATCCCCGGACCTTAGCCGTTATCCTTGTTCCACTGCGCCACAAGGTTCGTCAGGTAATTCCCAGTGCTCTTCAACCCGGCAATCGCCGTTTCCATCGCCGTGAACCGCATCAGATAGCGCCGCTCCAGAAGCGATGCCCGCGTGTCCAGCGCTGTCAGCTCGTCCGTCGCCTCGGTGACCCGCGACGTCAACTGATCCTCCCGCTCCCCCAGACTGTTCGCCCCGCCCGACAGCGCGGCATCCAGCATCGTTTCCAGCGATGTCAGAAAGCTCTTGCCATAGCTCACCTCGGTCGCCTCCAGATTGGCGGGCACCGTCACCGTCATCCCGGCATAATCGCCACCGAACAGCAGGTACTGCCGCCGCCCGTCCGGCAAGCTCAGGCCCAGCATGGACTCCCCGTTCAGCGTTGCCTCACCGGTGGTCGTGTTTTGCACAAAGGCCAGATTGCCCC
Source organism: Rhodobacter sp. (assembly GCA_013824045.1). Lineage (GTDB taxonomy): Bacteria > Pseudomonadota > Alphaproteobacteria > Rhodobacterales > Rhodobacteraceae > Paragemmobacter. Next base: position 18,971 of record PNND01000271.1, read on the forward strand.
CGCGCGCCGATGCCCCCAGCGTGCCGGTCACCTCAACCCCCGCCGCGCTGGCCGAAAGCCGGTCCGCGAACACCATGTCAAACGCCGCCGGATCGGCGTCAAAGGCTTTCTCGAACCGCAGGTTATCCAGCCGCAGCGACCCATCCCGATTGGTCGCCACCCCAAAATCCGACAGCCGCTTGGCCGATGCGCCGAACCCGCTGATCGGCGCGGCCAGCAGGTTGGTCAGATCCGCCTTCAGCTTTTCGATCAGCCGATCCCCGGCCAGCGCCCCCGCCTTGGTTTCCCCCGCGCCCCGCGCCGACAACTCGTTAAGCAGCTTGCGCGTGTTGTTCACCTGCTCCACCAGCGCCTGCATGTTCAGCCGGGCGGTTTCGATATCGCGGGTAAAGCTGACGGTCGTCACCGTGCCGGCCGGCGCGGTGATGTCCAGCGTCGCGCCGGGGATCACATCGTCGATCACATTGCTCGGCCGCGACACCGCGATCCCGTCCACCAGCAGCACCGCATCTTGTGCTGCCTGAATCTGCCGCGCCGCGTTTGTCGTGGTCGTGTCGAATGCCGCCAACCCGGCCACCGTTTCCGCCACCGTGAAGCGCAGCCCCGAACCCGCGCCCGGTTCGCTCACGATCCCCAGCGAAAATGTGCCATCCCCCTTGTCCAGCACCCGCGCCGCAACCCCCGGCAACGCATCCAGCGTCTCGGCCAGCATCGACAGCGTCACGCCAGCCGGAATGTTCAACGTGTTCACCGTGCTGGCCGGGTTCAACGCAAAGGCCGGATCGCCATTCACATCCTCGAACCAGACCCCCACCTCCACCTGCAGCGATCCCGCCCCCACCAGCGCATCCGCTGATGTATATCCCGCAAATTCCAGCACCTGCCGCGTGGCCAGCTGCTCCACTTCAATCGACGTGATCGAATCGGCGATCTTGCTGGGATCGGTGATCGTCACCCCCACGCCCGCATTGCCCGACCGCGCCGCCAGCACCGGGTTTTCCCGCAGCGTCGCCACCGCGCTGTTCAGCGCCCCGAACTGCGACCGCACCTGTCCAAGCGCCGAGATCGACAACTGCGCCGCTTCCGATCGGGTCGTCTGCCGCGCCTTCAGCGGCTCGATCTCTGCCGCCACCAGCGTCGAGGTCAATTCCCGTAGGTTCAGGCCCGACCCGTTGGTGTTCAGCTTGGAAAGAATGTCGACGGTCATGCTGCGGCCCTATGCTTCATCACCCTTAACGGCAGCGTGCCGGGCAGGGTTTAGTTTCCTCCTGCAGATTCCGCGCCACCTTCATCGGTGCCGTAGTCGATCTCGATCTCGATCCTGCGGTTCTTCTCGCGCCCGGCATCGGTCGTGTTGTCCGCCACCGGCGCGGATTCCCCGCGCGACACCGCCACGATCTGCGACGGATCGATCTTTCCGCTTTCCACCAGTTCCCGCACCACCGATGTCGCCCGTGCCGCACCCAGCCCGAAATTGTCGGTATACGGCCCACCGGTCAGCGGCACATTGTCGGTATGTCCGGTCACCGTGATCGTCGCATCCGGCGCCAGCGCATTGGCCGAAATCTCGGCCATGATCTTCTTGGCGTCCTCGGTCAGATCGGCCGACCCGGATTCAAACGCCCCGCCCGCCCCCACGGTGACAAACACCTT
>PNND01000159.1 GCA_013824045.1 Rhodobacter sp.
TCCTCCGCCGGGTAGCCCAGCAGACAGGCCGCCACCTGCCCCTCCACCTCGGCCAGCCACGCATTGCCATAGGAAAAGCTCCCGCTCTCCCGCGCTGCCCGCTCCCGCCCATAGGCCCAAGGGTCACCCTCCGGACCCACCGATTTCTTCCAGAAATGCAGCGGCAGATCATCCGCCGCCATATTGATGAACCGCACCAGATCTTCGGCATCCGCCGCCGTCGCGCCCCGGATCAGCATCCTTGTTCCTTCCCGCCCCAGATACCCGCCCTTGCTGGCCCATCCATCCCGATCAGGCAACCCCCCTGCCCGCACTGTTGCATCTTGCCAGCCCCCGGATCGCCCCCTACGACTGGGCTCAAGACAACCGCCGGAGAAACGCACATGGCCGAAACCGTCGTCCGCCTTCCCGCCCCTGGCCCCGAACCCCGGCTGACCGATCTCGACGGCTGGACCAAGATCGAGGGCAACCCCACGATGAAAACCTGGGTGCAGCACAGCTCCCTCGACGGCAGCGTCATCAGCGGCACATGGGAGGCAACGGTCGGCACTTGGCATGCGACCTATGCCTTCTATGAATTCGTCCACCTGATCGACGGCCAGATCACCATCACCCCCGATGGCGGCACCCCCGTCACCCTGCACCCCGGCGATGCCTTCGTGGTGGAACCCACCTTCAAGGGCACATGGAAGATCGAAAAGCCAGTCCGCAAGCATTTCTGCATCAAGCTGAAATAGGTGAAGCCGGAAAGATTTTCCGGCTTTGATCCTGTTCGGCACCAAAACTGACAAGTCGATCTGGGCCGCTGGCTTGACGTTTGAGTTGGTGACAACGGGCGCAAAGGGTGGGTCGGGATCGCAACCAGCCAGAAAGGGCTACGCCGAACTGAACTGGCGTTGCTGATCAAAGCCCTTCCCTGCAATGCTGCAGGTTGGTGACGTTACGGTAAGGTCACGGTTTCCCGGCCAGACAAGCGGGTTTCTGACGCCCCATGCGCGATGCGCACCCGTGTGCCTGCCCGCCCTTCGACAATGGCGCGCGCGTCCTGCAGGCGGCCTATTCCGGCCATGCCGCCACCCGCCCTTACAAAATCGCCGGCGGCGGTGATCTTTGGACCCATCGACCCGGCGGCAAAGCTGATCTCTGCCAGCTCGTCCGGGGAAATATCGGCAATGGCAGTCTGATCCGGGCCGCCCCAGTCCCGGAACACCGCTTCCACATCGGTCAGCATCAACAGGATATCCGCCATCAGCGTCTGTGCCAGCAGCGCCGCGGTGCGGTCCTTGTCGATCACCGCTTCGATACCCTCCATCTTGCCGTCACGGCCCCGCATCACCGGGATACCACCGCCCCCCGCACAGATGACGCAGACCCCCGCGTCGACCAGCAAGCGAATGGGAGCGATGTTCAGAATGGCTACCGGCAAGGGCGAGGGCACAACGCGGCGCAACCCGCCTTTTGCCTCTTCCACCATCGACCAGCGGTGCTCGGCGCGGACAAGTTTCGCCTCCTCGGCCGAATAGACCGGGCCGATGGGTTTGGTTGGCTGATCAAATGCCGGGTCCTTGGGGTCCACCTCCACCCGCGTCAACAGCGTGGCGCAATCCGTGCCCGGCGGCAGGGCGTTCATCAGCTCTTGCTCGATCAGATAGCCGATCATGCCTTCGGTTTCCGCCCCCAGCACGTCCAGCGGCCAAGGGTTCTCCGGCGCGAAACTCGCCGCGTGCAGCGCCATCAGCCCAACCTGCGGACCGTTCCCATGCGCCACGATGATCTGATGATTGCGCGCAAGGTCTGCCAATGCCAGCGCGGCAATGCGCACATTGGTGTGCTGCGCCTCGGCTGTCATCGGCTCGCCGCGCTTCAAAAGGGCATTGCCACCCAAGGCCACCACGATACGCATCACGCGGCGCCTAGCGTGGCGACGAGCACTGCCTTGATCGAATGCAGCCGGTTTTCCGCCTGATCGAACACCTTCGAGGCGGCGGATTCGAACACCTCATCCGTCACCTCAAGACAGTCGAGTCCGTAGGTCTGAAAGATCTTCTCGCCCGTCGTCGTCTCTCGGTTATGGAAGGCGGGCAGGCAATGCAGGAACTTGGTATAGGGATTGCCGGTCAGGTCCATCACCTTCTGCGTGACCGTGTAAGGCGATAGAAGGGCAATCCGCTCGGCCCAGACGGTATCGGCTTCGCCCATCGATACCCAAACATCGGTGTAGACGAAATCGCATCCCTCCACGCCCTCGGTCAGCTTTTCGGTCAGGGTGATCCGCGCGCCGGAGGATTCGGCCAGCTTGCGGCAGTGGTCCAACAATGCCGCATCAGGCCACAGGCTTTGCGGTCCACAAAGCCGGATGTCCATCCCGATCAGCGCGGCACCCACCAGCAAGGAAGACCCCATGTTGCCCCCCGTATCGCCAACAAAGCAGAAGGCGATGTCGGACAGATGCTTGTGTGTGAACTCGTGCATCGTCATCAGGTCGGCAAGCACCTGCGTCGGGTGAAACTCGGCCGTCAGCCCGTTATAGACCGGCACACCGGCGAAAGCGGCCAAGGTCTCCGCCTGCCCTTGCCCGAAGCCGCGATATTCGATGGCGTCGTAAAAGCGGCCCAGCACGCGGGCCGTGTCCTTCATCGACTCTTTGCTGCCGATATGGCTGCCTGACGGGCCAAGATAGGTGACATGGGCACCCTGATCAAAGGCCGCCACTTCAAACGCCGAACGCGTGCGGGTGCTGTCCTTCTCAAAAATCAGGGCGATGTTTCTGCCGGTCAACAGCGGCCTTTCGGTGCCCGTCGCCTTGGCTTCCTTCAGGCTGGCACCAAGGCGCAGCAGAAAGCGTAACTCGTCGCCCGAAAAATCCAGCAGTTTCAGAAAACTGCGGCCATGCAGGTTTTGCGGCATCGGGTGGTCCTTTCAGGGAAATCAGGCGCATCACAGGGCATCGCGGATCAGAGGGCAGGTCATGCAATGCGACCCGCCGCGCCCACGTCCCAGTTCGGCGCCGGAAATGGTGATCACTTCCACCCCCGCCTTGCGCAGAAGGGTGTTGGAATGGGTATTGCGTTCGTAACCGACGACAACGCCGGGGCTGATGCTCAAAAGATTGTTGGCGTCATCCCATTGTTCGCGCTGCGATTCGTAAGCATCGCCACCCGTCGGCACGGTCCGGAGTTTCCTGATCCCAAGGGCGCCAGCAACGACATCAAGGAAAGGCGCCGTCTCGGCGGTTACCGTGACCGACCCTGTGTCGCCGGGGCGCACGGAGTAAGTCTTTATGGCATCCGTCACCTCAGCAAAGACGGTCACCAGATCGCGGTCGCAAAAGGTGAAGACAGTGTCGAGATGCATGGAAGACCGCGCCCGGGGGAACTGGCAGGCAATGACCCGTTCGGCCCCGCCACCGGCGAACAGGGCGCGGGCCACTTGCCCCACCGCCTGCGGCGTGGTGCGTTCGCCCATCCCGATGAGGACAACCCCGTTCCCGATAGGCATAACATCGCCGCCTTCCAGCGTGGCCATCCCGTGATCGATCATCGGATCGCCAAACCAGATCGGGAAACCCGCGCCCGCGAAATCGGGGTGAAAGCGGTAGATCGCCGCAAGGTTCAGCGTTTCCAACCGACGGGCAGGCCAGAACATCGGGTTCAGCGTGACACCGCCATAGATCCAGCAGGATGAGTCGCGCGTGAAGATCGTGTTGGGCATTGGGGGCAGCAGGAAATCTTCGTTGCGCAACATCGGCACCACGACGCCCGCCTCCGGGATGGGAAGCTCCGCCCTGCTCATGCCGCCGATCAGGATATGGCTCAGCGCGATGGCGGGCATTTCCATCAGGCAGGCGTGCAGATCGCCAGACAGGCCCACGCCGACCGAATTGTCGTTGATCCGCGCATCCAACAGCCAGCGCCGGGCTTCGGGCTGGGTCAACACCTCCTCCAGCATCTCGCGCAAAAGCACCACCTCGACACCGCGTTCGCGCAGCACATCGACAAAGGCCATATGGTCAATGCGGGCCTGCTTGACCCAGAGCACATCATCAAACAGCAGGCTGGCGGCATTGGCAGGCGTCAGCCGCGCCATTTCCGACCCGGGCCGATGGACCATGACGCGGCGCAACTGGCCCGCCTCGGAATGAACGCCATAGGTCAGGGTCATGCGGGGGCTCCAAAGGTGACGGCCAAAGCAAGGGCGGCCATAATGATCAGCGTAAGGACCACCAGCAGCGGCCACACGAACCGCAGCCAGCGTTCATAAGGCACGCGGCCTATCGCCAGCCCGCCCATGACAACAGCAGAGGTGGGGGTGATCAGGTTGACCATGCCGCTGGCGGTGGCAAAGGCGGTGACGACAAGCTCGCGCTTCACGCCCGCGAAATCGGCGACCGGGGCAAGGATCGGCATCGACAGGACGGCAAGGCCCGAGGTGGAGGGAACGAAGAAGGACAGCCCGACCTCGATCCAGTAGACCACCAGAATGAACGCGGTGCGCGGCAGACCCGCCACGCCAACTTCAGCCGCGTGCAGGATCGTGTCGGTGATGTGGCCCGCGTCCATGATCACCACGATGCCGCGCGCAAGGCCGATGATCAGCGCGACACCCAAAAGGTCCCGCGCGCCGTTGACAAAGCTTTCCACCAGCTTGCCCTCACCCAGCCGGCCGATCAGGCCGATGATGATGGCGGCCGCCAGAAACAGCCCGCTCATCTCGGCCATCCACCAGCCGCCGATGGACACGCCCCAGATCATCACCGCAAATGTCAGCGCAAATAGGATCAGAACAATCTTGTGCAGCCCGGTAAATTCAGCGGCCTCAGCGGGGGTTTCCTTCAGGAAATGCGCCTCGTTCGCGGCCTTCTTGTCATGGACCAGCGACTTCGTCGGATCCGCCCGCACCCGCGCGGCGTAGCGCATGACAAAGCCTACGGTCACAATCCAGCACAGGACCAAAATGATCAGCCGCAGCACCAGCCCATCTGCAAAGGTCACCCCCGCCGCGTCTGACGCGATCACGGTGGAAAAGGCGTTGATGGTGGACCCCAGCACGCCCACGCCTGCCCCCAGCAGGATCACGGCAACCGCCGTCAGCGCGTCGAACTTGGCCGCGATCATCACCGGGATCAACAGGACGTAGAATGCCAAGGTTTCCTCGGCCATGCCATAAGTCGTTCCACCCAAAGCAAAAAGCGCCATCAGGAACGGGATCATCCACGTCTCGCGCCCTTTCAGCCGCACCATGGCGCGCGCGATGCCCGCGTCTATCGCGCCTGTGGCCGTGACCACCCCGATAAAGCCGCCGATGATCAGCACGAACAGCGACACGTCGATGGCATTGGCGGTATAGGCGACCGGATCATAAAACCCCGCCACAGGTGCCAAAATCACGTCGAACACGCCCTGCGGGTTGGCATCTGTGGGCGCATAGCTGCCCGCCACGGGCACATCCTTGCCCAACGCCTCCGATGCAACGCGCTGGTATTCCCCCGCTGGAATGATCCAGGTCAGCACCGCCACAAGGATGATCAGCCCGAACAGGATGGTGAAGGCCGAAGGAAAACGGACTCCCGGTTTTTCAGCGTCTGGCATGGGGTGCCTCTCTGTTTGGCGACGGCCTTCCACAAGCCTAGCCGCCATCCGGCAGACACAAGTTGACCCAGATCAGGACTTTGCCGCCGACTTTCGTGTCAGGGTCAGGCATCACCTACAAAGAGGCTGCCCCCTTGACCCATTCCGCGCCTGCACCCAATGACACGGGGGCCGACTTGCAAGGCCTGACGCAAACCGAAGCGCAAGCACGGCTGGCCAGTGAGGGGTTCAACGAGTTGCCGCGCACCAAGCGGCGCTCTCCCCTGCGGATCATCCTTGATGTGTTGCGTGAACCGATGCTGGCGCTGCTCTTGGCCGGTGGGGTGGTCTACCTGTCGCTTGGCAGCCGGGAAGAGGCGCTCATCCTGCTGGCCTTCGCCTGCCTGTCGGTCGGTATCACTGTGGTGCAAGAGGCACGCACCGAACGTGTCCTTGAAGCCCTGCGCGATCTGACCAGCCCGCGCGCCTTGGTGATCAGGGGCGGCGAACGCCAACGGATTGCCGGGTGCGAAGTGGCGCGCGGCGATCTGATCGTATTGGCCGAAGGTGACCGGGTGCCAGCCGATGCCAGGTTGCTGGATGCAACCGATCTGTCCGCCGATGAATCCCTCCTGACAGGCGAAGCGGTCCCGGTCCGCAAGATCGCAGGCACCGCGACCGACGCCCGCCCCGGGGGGGAAGACCAGCCGATGGTCTTCTCGGGAACCCTGATCGTGCGCGGTTCTGCCTTGGCACTTGTCACGGCCACAGGACCCGCGTCCGAGATCGGCCGGATCGGCACCTCACTGGGCAAGCTGGAAATCGAAACACCCCACCTGCAGCGCCAGATGCGCAAGCTGGTGATTGTGTTTGCCGCAATTGGGGCGGCGGTCAGCGTCGCGGTGGTGGTGCTCTACGGCATCCTGCGCGGCGGCTGGCTAGAGGGTGTACTCGCGGGCATTGCCGTCGGCATGTCGATGCTGCCGGAAGAGTTTCCCATGGTGCTGGCCGTGTTCATGGCGATGGGGGCATGGCGGATATCCAAGGTCCGCGTGCTGACGCGCCGCGCATCCGCGATTGAAACGCTGGGGGCCGCATCCGTGCTCTGCACCGACAAGACCGGGACGCTGACTGAAAACCGCATGACGATTGCCGAATTGCGATTGGCCGACGGTTCAAAAACCAAGATCGGCCCAACTCTGCCCGAAGCCTTTCGCGAACTGGCGGCTGCGGGCGTCATGGCCTCGGCCCAAAACCCCTTCGACCCGATGGAAAAGGCGTTCCATGCGCTGGCCAAGGCCGACCTGCGCGACGGCGAAACGCTGCCCGGTGCGGCGCGCATATTGACGCGCAGCTACGCACTTTCGCCGGACCTGCTAGCCATGTCGCAGGCCTGGGAAGCGCCGGGCAAGGGCTGGCAGATCGCGGCCAAGGGCGCACCCGAAGCAATTGCCGACCTCTGCAAACTCGACGAGGCCTCCCGCGCAACCCTGAAAGAGCACGTCGATCAGATGGCCAGATCGGGTCTGCGCGTTCTGGGCGTGGCCGAGGCGGCCCATCCGGGCCCCCTGCCGCCCAGCCAGCGCGATTTCAGGTTTCGATTTCTAGGTCTGGTGGGCCTTGCAGACCCGCTTCGCACCTCGGTCCCGGCTGCGGTGGCCGAATGCCGCAGCGCCGGCATCCGCGTCATCATGATCACCGGCGACTATCCTGCCACCGCGCAGGCCATTGCCACACAGGCCGGATTGCAAGGCACCTCGGTGATTCCCGGGCCGGATCTTGCGGCCATGTCCGACGCCGACCTTGCGACCGCTCTCAAAGACGTCACCATCTTTGCCCGCATCATGCCCGAACAGAAACTGCGCATCGTCACCGCGTTGAAAGCCGCGGGTGCCGTTGTCGCCATGACCGGCGACGGGGTCAACGACGCGCCCTCGCTCAAGGCCGCGAACATCGGCATCGCGATGGGCGGGCGCGGCACGGATGTCGCGCGCGAGGCTGCAAGCATCGTCCTTCTGGATGACGACTTCGGCTCGATCGTCACCACCATCCGCCTTGGCCGCCGCATCTATGACAACCTGCGCAAGGCGATGAGCTTCATCCTCGCCGTCCATGTGCCCATCGCAGGGCTGGCCTTGATGCCGCTTCTGTTCGGGATGCCGATCCTCTTCGGCCCGGTCCATATCGCCTTTCTCGAAATGGTGATCGACCCGGTCTGCTCGCTGGTCTTCGAGGCCGAAACCGAAGAAGCCGATACCATGACCCGCAAGCCGCGCCCCAAGGCGGAACCGCTGTTCTCAACCCCGACAATCATCTGGAGCCTCGTGCAGGGCGTGCTGGTCCTTGGCGTGACCGCGACCATCTTTGTCGTCGCTCCGGTCTATGGGCAATCCACCGATCAGGTCCGCAGCCTGACCTTTGCCGCCCTGATCTTCTGTATCGTGGCGCTGATCTTGGTAGACCGGTCCCGTTCCTCCTCGATCCTGACCGCGATCATCCGGCCCAACCGCGCCTTGGCTTTCGTGCTGCCGATCGTGGGCACCTTGCTGGGTGTCACGATGTTCTGGCAACCGGCCCGCGACCTGTTCGGCTTCGCCGCATTAGAGCCCGCGTTTCTGGCCGTTCCCCCACTTGCCGGGCTAGCTGTGCTTCTGGCTCTAGAGGTGCTGAAACCCCTTTGGCGCTTGGCGCAACGCCGGTCAGCGCCCGCATCGGCCCCTGCGGCATAAGCCGCCACGCCAAACCTGCATCAGTGCGCGACCCGCAAAACGCGCGCCAGATGCGGTGCAACGCGGCCATCTTTGTGCGTCGCCACATCCCGAAAGGATGCCACATGAACGGCTACACGGCTGACATCGAAACGCTGACCGAAAAGAACGCGGCCTTCAGGCACGTTCTTTACACGGGCCATCACCTGCAACTCGTCCTTATGGCTCTGAAGCCCGGCGAGGATATCGGCATGGAAACCCACAAGACACATGACCAGTTCTTCCGCATCGAAAAGGGCCACGGTGAGGTCGTGATCGATGGGGCAACCCACAAGGTGAAGGCAGGTCACGCCATCATCGTGCCCGCAGGCGCGCGGCACAACCTGATCAACACCGGGGACAAGCCGCTGCGGCTCTACACTCTCTACAGCCCGCCGAACCACGTCGACGGACTTGTCGAAAAGCGCAAGGCCGATGCGCAGGCATCGACCGAGGTGTTCGACGGCGTCGCTACCGAATAGCCGCTGCCCCGCTTCTGATCCGGCCAGACTGTGGTGCGCTGCGGTCGGCGCGCGCAACCGCAATCACCGAAGGAGTCCAGCCATGCTGCGACCATCAATCCTGATCTGCTGCTTGCTTGCAGCACCTGCCATCGCCGAAACTTCGGTGCTGACCATCGCGCAAGACCGCTACGAGGCTGGGCAAACGGTGCAGTTTGACGGGCCGCCCGGACAGGATCTGTTCATGGCCGGTAACCGGGTCACGGTGGCCAGCCCGGTCGGCGGTTCGGCGCATCTGGCGGGACGAAAGGTAGCGGTAGACGCGGCAGTGGCCGGTGATCTCTTTGCCGCTGGCTACAGCATCGCGGTCACGGCCCCGGTCAGTGGTGATGTATCTATCACCGGCTACGAAGTGACGCTCGCCCCCGTTACGGGCAACCTGCGCGCAGCAGGGTCAGACGTGACCGTGGCCTCGATCGGCGGCTACGCCTTGATCACGGCTGAGGATATCTCGCTGCAGGGCGCGATTGCCGGGGATGCGGTCTTGGTGGCAGATGACATCCTCTTCGGGCCGGGTGCTGCCGTTACGGGAACACTCACGATCTATGCCGGGGACCCGGCCACCATCACCGTGCCTGAAAGCGTCGCTCCGGCAGCGCGGGTCAAGATCGAAACCCGCAAAAGCTATGATGCAGGCGAACGGTCCGACCAGATGCCGATGCCGGTACAGGTGCCGCTCTGGCGCATCATCGCCGGATTCCTGATCGGGGTGCTGATCTCGGGCCTGATTGCTGCGATGGTTATCGCCGTGGCGCCCAAGGCAGTGCAGAACTGGCGCGAATTGGCGCTGGCGCATCCGGGCCGGGCGATCTGGTCAGGGTTTCTGGTCACCTCCGCTCTGGCGGGGTCCGGGTTCGTGTTGATGCTGACGATCATCGGCGTCTTCCTGCTTCCGGTCATGCTGATCCTGACGGCTTTGGCGATCTTTGCGGGCTACGCACTTGGGTCCTATGTGCTGGGGGTCGGGCTGTGGCTGGCCGTCGGGCGGGTGATGCCTGCAGGATTGCCGGGCAAGTTCGCCCTTGCCTGCCTTGGCGCATTCCTTGCCGGGCTGGCATGGCTGGTTCCTGTGGCGGGATGGTTTTTCGTGCTGGGCCTGACATTGCTGGGGATCGGCACCTTGGCGGCCTTTGCCCTGCCGGGCGGCTGGCTCTTGCGGCGCGATCCGATAACACAATGACGTGGCAAGCAGGGGCCCGCTGATCGGCGACGCAGCGGCCCTTGGTCCTTCGGGGCCGGGCAAGGCTGGCTGGCAGCGAATCGTGATGCTGTCAGATGTCTCGGCTTGGTCCTCTGGGTAACGGGTGTGCCCCAAGCCTGCACCCCAGCCATGCCCCGCACGGACCCCGGCCAGCAATAGACGCCATCACCCCGTCACAAGCCCGTCAGCCACCACGATCTGCCGATGGCAAAGGGCTGCGATCTTTTCGTCATGGGTAGAGATCAAAAAGGTCGTCCCTTCCTCACGGTTGATCTCGGCGATCAGGTCCATCACCTGCATGGCCGAGGCGCGGTCAAGGTTGCCGGTAGGTTCATCCGCCAGAACAAGTTCCGGGCTGTTCATCAGCGCACGCGCTACGGCGACCCGCTGCTTTTGCCCGCCAGACAGGTTAGCGGTGGGAAAGTGGATGCGTTCGGCCAGACCCATGCGCATCAGCAACTCCTCCCCCCGTTTGCGCGCCGCAGCCGTCTCGCGCCCTTCACGCACGGCCGTCGGAAAGCAGACGTTTTCCAAAGCGGTGAAATCAGGCAGCAGGTTGTGGAACTGAAAGACAAAACCGATGTGCAGGTTGCGAAATTCGGTCAGCGCACGGTCACTTGCGGTGGTCAGATCGACCCCCAGCATCGAATGTGCGCCCGATGTCGGGTGCATCAGCGTGCCAAGGATCGTCAAAAGGGTGCTCTTGCCCGACCCTGATGGTCCCAAAAGCGCGGCCAGCTCTCCTGTCGTCATCGCCAGATTCAGTCCGCGAAGGACGCGCGTCTCGGCCTCCCCCGATCCGAAGGTCTTGACCAGATCCCGCACCTCCAGAAGCGCGGTCATTGGCCGATGGCCGTGACCGGGTCCAGCCGCGCCGCCGCCCGCGCAGGCAGGATCGAGGCCAAGATGGCCCCCAGCGTGGTCAGCAGAATGGCCAGCCCATAGGCGCCTTGGGCAATGTCGATGGGCAGCCCGCTTTGCCCGGGCCCGAAACTGTCACGCGATGGAAAGGCCAACAGCACGCCATAGCCCGCCGCAGCCCCAAACAGCCCACCCATCAGCCCGATCAGCGCGCCTTGGGCAACGAACACCACCATCACGAACCACCGCTCCGCCCCCATCGCCCGCATGATCCCGATCTCGGGCCGCCGTCGATAGGTGGACAATAGGAGCGCCGAGGCCACGCCGATGATGATGGTCAGCAGGGCAAAAGCCTTAAGGATGTACCCCGTCTGCGCCTGCGCCTGCAGCGCCTCCAGCAATTGTGCCGCCTGTTCCGTCCAGGACTTCGCGTCAAGCCCGGTCAGCGCCTTGATCCGGGGGGCAAGGGCATCCGCCGCGTAAAGATCGACCAGCTTGATCTCAACCCGCGTCACGCCTTGCGGCATCTTGAACAGCGTCCGCGCAGTGGCAAGGCTGACATAGGCCTGCCGTCGGTCCGGCCCGCCCGAGCCCATCTCGTAAATGCCGGTAATGCTCAGAAGCGCTTCGATCCCGGAGGAACTTTGCAACCGTACGGTTTGGCCAAGCGCCAGATCCATGTCATCGGCCAGCGTCTTGCCCACCAGCACCCCACCCGCACCAAGGTTCGCGGTGCCTTCGGTGATGTAGCTGGCAAGGTTGGCAATGACGGATCGCGCCCCGGCTCCAGCCCGTTGATGGACACCTGCGTGACCTGCGCCCCGCGCGTCAGAAACCCCGATCCGTTGATCTGCTGCGATGTGCCGATGACGCCCGGCAGCGCCTCGATCAGCGGAATGAGCGCAGGCGTATCCTTCAAGACGGCCGTCGCCTGCGATGTCGTCTCCTGCACCAGAAGAATGGTCCGCGCATCGTCAGCCAACAAAAGCGCCGGGTCCACCGCCTCGGCCTGAATGGTGATATGGGCCATATCGCCCGCCGTGCGCATCATGATGAACTCGGCCAGACCACCGATCAGCGCCGACATGAAGATGAAGATGAAAACCCCGATGGCCACGCCGAACACCAGAAGCGCCGTTTGCGCCTTCGATGCGGTCAGATAGCGGGTGGCGATTTTCAACGCGTAGAACATCAGGGGGCCACCTGTATCGCCTGCCCGTCGGTCAAACCCGTGGCATCCGCAATCACTTCGTCGCCGGGGGCAAGGCCGTCGGTTACGATCAACCGGGCGGCAGGCCAGTCGATCACCTCCACCGCACGGCGCTGCGCCGTGCCATCGACCGCCACCAGCACCGCATCCGCTGCAGCATCGCTGATGATCGCCGCGCGCGGCACGGTGATGGCCGAAGCCCGGTCATCGACCGTGATATTCGCCGTCACCGTCAGCCCGATCGGCGCGGTCAGCGGCGCGTCCGGAGTCAGCCTGACAACAAGGCCGCCCGTATCTTCATCCACCCGCTGCGATACAAAGCTGACATGGCCAGCGCGCACCTCTGCCTCGCCTGACAGTTGCAGGGCGGCAGGCTGGCCCGTGCGGATCTGTGTGGCATAGGATTCGTCCACATCCGTCTCGACCACCAGCGTCCCCAGATCGGCAATCGATAGCAGGACTGTCGCGGGATCCACGCTCTGCCCCGGATCGACGTTCAGGACCAGAACCGTCCCGGGAATCGGCGCGCGGATCGTGAACTTCTCAAGCTGGATTTGCGCCTGATCAAGCAGCGCGGTCATCCGCGCCACCTCTTGTGCCGCCGCCTGTTCTGCCCGCACCGCAGTTTCCAGCACCACGCGCGCCACATTGGCACCCAGCGTGCGGGTCCGGGCCAACGTCGCCACCGCATCGTCCTGCGCGACAAAGGCCGCATCCAGCCCCGCCACCGCCTGCCGCACCACAGCCTGCTGCGTGGCCGTATCCAGCTGCATCAAGGCCTGGTTGCGCGTCACGATATCGCCCTCGGCCACCAAGACCTCGACCAGCGTCCCGCTGACCAAGGGCCGCACGTCCACCGACCGCACCCCCGCGATCCGCCCGTTCACCGCCAGCACGCGCGTGACAGGGCCAAGCGCCACCGTCTCGACCATCACGACAGGAGCCGGTGTCGCCCAAGGCTGCAGATAGAAAAGCCCGGCCAGCCCCATAACCAGAACGCCACCGACCGCCCACATCCACCGGCGGCTTTTGGTCTTGGGTGCGGCGGCTGGCGCGCTGGCCACGGGCGGAACCACGACAGGAAGCGTCTCCTGTCCCACTTGGGCTATCTGCGATGACGTGGTCTTCTTGGCGCCTTGGCTCGCACTGTGCTCTCGTTGAACGGGCATCATATTTCCTGTCTTGGCGCGCGCATGGCTTTCAGGCCGCACAAACCGCGTCGCAACCTCCCGCTCTGTAGCTTACGCCCAAGCCTGTAGCCGGAACTTGATGTGGATCAGCAACAGGCCCCGCATGACCATATCCGGACCGCAAAACGCCAAACCCGGTATGGGCAGGTTATGGTTTCTTGCGCGAAGCCGCGCCTGACGGGGAATATGGCGATCCCGGGAGGACTCGAACCCCCGACCCGCCGCTTAGAAGGCGGCTGCTCTATCCAGCTGAGCTACGGGACCGTTGCCCCCTTTTGGCCGACCCTGCAGGTTCAGGCAAGACCTTCAGAGCGTCAGCGTCAGGAACACCGAATTGGGATCGGCCCAATACCCCTCGAACGGCGGGCAATCCACGAACCCGGCCTTCGCATAAAGCGCCCGCGCCGCCACGAAAGTGGGCTGCACCCCCGTCTCAAGGCTCAGGCGGCGATAGCCCATCACCCGCGCCTCGGCGATCAGATGGTCCAGCATCCGGCGCGACAGGCCGCGCCCCCGCACCTCGGCCAGCACATGCATCGACTTGATCTCGGCATGGGCATCGTCGATCCGCTTGAATGCGCCCATCCCCACCGGCATCCCCACATCGCGCATCACGAAGAAGCGCACCGCCGGGATGGCAAGCTCCGACGCATCCATCATGTGGATCGATTCCGGCGGCGTATCGGCATGCATGTCGGCCGTATGCCGTTCAAACAGCAACCGCAGGTCGGACCCGACCGGGCTTTCCTCGGTGATCGTCACATCCATCACGGCGCCGCCCTCAATGGGTCCAGGCGCCCCGACGATCCGTTGCGAAATTCTCGCCATAGCCGCGCGGGCGGATGACCGGCTTGCGCGCCTTGGGCTCCATCACCTCGACCTCGATCCCCTTCTCGGCGGCATAAGCCTCGGCCGCCTCGCGCGTGTCGAAACGCAGCTTCACCTGTGCCTGCGTATCGCCCGAAGATGTCCAGCCCATCAGCGGGTCCACTTCCCGCGCCTCGGCCGGGGCGAATTCCAGCACCCATCCCTTTGCCTTGGCCGTGCCGGATTGCATGGCGGTTCGGGCAGGCTGATAGATACGGGCGCGCATGGAATACCTCCTGATCGTGCAGGGGTGTTGTGGCGAAATTGGCCGGCAGACGCAAGCACCAGCATGTCACGCTTGGCTCAAGAAACTGCCGACCGACCACGGGGAGTGTGGGTGGGGTGTGTGGTGCGACCGGTCGGCAGCCTTGCTGCTTGCCCTACCACCATCTTCCATTCCTGATGGCATTGCAACCCAAGGATGCGCGGATAAGCGAAAAACACCATAAAATTGATCCCACTTCCTTCACGGTTGCGAAACATTTGGCCAAGCGGGCCCCACTGCCCTTGCAGGAGAACAAAAACGGATCAAATCTTCCCAGCCGGCCCGAATCCCCGGAGGGAATCAGATGCCCCACAACAACACCAACGCGCTCAGCGAACGCCCAGACGTGCTGACCCGGCCCAAGCTGGAGGGCGGGCGGCGCTTCGTGCTGCAAACACCCTTCCAACCGGCGGGCGACCAGCCCACCGCGATTGCGGAACTGTCGGCCGGCATCCTTGCAGGCGAACACGATCAGGTGCTTCTGGGCGCCACCGGCACGGGCAAGACCTTCACTATGGCCAAGGTCATCGAACAGACCCAGCGCCCGGCCATCATCCTCGCCCCCAACAAGACGCTCGCCGCCCAATTATACGGCGAATTCAAGGGCTTCTTCCCCGACAACGCGGTGGAATACTTCGTTTCCTACTACGACTACTACCAGCCTGAGGCCTATGTCCCCCGCTCGGACACCTATATCGAGAAGGAATCCCAGATCAACGAACAGATCGACCGGATGCGCCACTCGGCCACCCGCGCGCTTCTGGAACGTGATGACGTGATCATCGTGGCCTCCGTCTCCTGCATCTACGGCATTGGGTCGGTCGAAACCTATTCCGCCATGACGCAGGATCTGGTGACCGGGCAGATGTATGACCAGCGCAAGGTCATGGCCGAACTGGTGGCCCAGCAATACCGCCGCAACGATCAGGCCTTCGCCCGCGGCTCGTTCCGCGTGCGCGGCGACTCGCTCGAGGTCTGGCCCGCCCACCTCGAAGACCGCGCTTGGCGCTTTTCCTTCTTTGGCGAAGAGTTGGAAGCGATCATCGAATTTGACCCGCTCACCGGCGTCAAGACCGACACGTTCAAACAGATCCGCATCTACGCCAACAGCCATTACGTCACCCCGCGCCCCACCATCCAGCAGGCGATCAAGGGCATAAAGGGCGAACTGGCCCTGCGGCTCGACCAGCTGGTCAAGGAAGGCAAACTCCTTGAGGCGCAGCGTCTGGAACAACGCACCCAGTTCGATCTGGAAATGCTGGAAGCCACCGGCGTCTGCAACGGGATCGAAAACTATTCCCGCTACCTCACCGGCCGCGCGCCGGGCGAACCGCCGCCCACGCTTTTTGAGTTCATCCCCGACAACGCCATCGTCTTCGCCGATGAATCCCACGTCTCCGTCCCGCAGATCGGCGGCATGTATCGCGGCGACTACCGGCGCAAATTCACGCTGGCCGAACACGGCTTCCGCCTGCCCTCCTGCATGGACAACCGCCCCCTGAAGTTCGAGGAATGGGATGCCATGCGCCCCCAATCCGTCTTCGTCTCGGCCACACCCGCGAAATGGGAAATGGAACAGACCGGCGGCGTCTTCACCGAACAGGTCATCCGCCCCACCGGCCTGATCGACCCGCAGGTGGAAATCCGCCCCGTCGACATGCAGGTCGATGACCTGCTGGCCGAAATCCGCATCGTCGCCCAGCGCGGCCTGCGCGTGCTGGTCACCACGCTGACCAAACGCATGGCCGAAGACCTGACCGAATATTTCCACGAACAGGGCATCCGCATCCGCTACATGCACAGCGACATCGACACGATCGAACGGATCGAGATTCTGCGCGACCTGAGGCTTGGTGCCTTCGACGTGCTGGTGGGCATCAACCTCCTCCGCGAAGGGCTCGACATCCCCGAATGCGGCCTCGTGGCCATTCTCGACGCCGACAAGGAAGGCTTCCTTCGGTCTGAAACCTCGCTCATCCAGACCATCGGCCGCGCCGCGCGCAACTCCGAAGGCCGCGTCATCATGTATGCCGACCGCATCACCGGCAGCATGGAACGCGCCATGGCTGAAACCAACCGCCGCCGCGACAAGCAGATTGCCTATAACACGCTCCACGGCATTACCCCCACGACGGTCAAGAAAAACGTCGAAGACGTTCTCGCCGGCCTCTGGCAGGGCGATACCGACATGGCCCGCGTGACGGCCAAGGTGGACAAACCCATGGTCGGCTCCAACCTCGCCGCCCATCTCGATGCCCTGCGCCTGCAGATGCGCAAGGCCGCCGAAAACCTAGAATTCGAAGAAGCCGCAAGGCTCCGGGATGAGGTCAAACGGCTTGAGGCGGTCGAACTTGCCATCGCCGACGATCCCCTCGCCCGCCAGTCGGCTGTGGAAGAGGCTGCCGAGGCCGCCGTCAAATCCTCGGGCCGCTCCACCGCAGGACGTGCGGGTCAGCGCGGCGGAACCAAACGCCGCCGCTAATGCACGGCGGCGGCGGGCCAATCAAGCTGGGCCGCCCCGCCTTCCACCCGCCCCCGCACCATAAGCTCTGGCCGCGTCACCTCGGGAAAACGCGCCGCCCAATCGCGATAGCGGTCATTGCTCACCACACCCGACTCCAGCTTGGCCGCATCATCCAAAAGCAGCGGATCGGCGGGATACCCCTTGGGCGCAACCCGCACCTGTTTGGCCGACAGGCCAATGGCCCGCGACAGGTCACGCGGGTTCATATAACGGTTGGCCAGTTTGTAGCCGGCATTTGCATCAAACCAGACCAGCGGCGTCAGCCCCGCACGGCGCACCTCGCCCACCACCGCCGTCACGGTTGACAGCGACGGCGTCTCATCCTCCCAGAACATCACATTCGATCCGTCGATCACCACCCAGCGCCGCTCTTGCACCGGGCGTTGGGCACGGCGGCGGCGGCGGCGACGGCGCAGCTTGGGCAGTCGCGCCATAAAGGCCGCCTGCATCCAGATCAACAGCGCAGCCAGAGCCGTGACAGACGACAGCAGGAACAACGACCCAGCAGGTTCACCCGCGCGCGGCATGCAATAGATCATTGCCGCAAAACAAAGAAAGAGAAGGCGCGACGGCGTTTGCATGGCACTCTGATCAAAAAGGGACTGTTGCCAGACTCGCCGCCAATCAAGGCATCAGCATGGCAACTCGGGCAGACTCACCAAGCTTAACACTGAATTGTTTCCCCTTTGCTAAAAACTCTTGCCCCCACCACGATGCATCGCCGCCACGCACCCCGCCACAAAAGCACTAGCGCAGGCGATGCCACCCTTTGCCGAATCTCCCCCGCTGTCGCATAAGGGGCCACCCGATCACGAGGCGCGCATGAAATCCTTTCTCGACGCAAACCACCCGATGTTCCGCCGCGCCTGGGTGCGCTGGGCAACCGCCCTCGCGCCGCTTGGCTGGGCCGGGTTCGAACTCATGATGGGCAACGTCTTCTGGGCCATTCTCTTCGGCGCCGCAGGGGGTTACGCCGCTTGGGTGCTGATCGTGAAAGGCCCCGATCAACCCTGAAGCGCGGCCAACACCTCATCGGCCAGCGCCGCCACTTCGGCCCGCGCAGGGTTGCGCCCGGCCTCCATCGCGCCCAGCCCCATCCCCAACGTCTCGGCATAGACCACGCGGTTGCCCAACCGCGCCACGGCAACTTTCGCTTTATCTCCAGCGGCTTGCGCCACCTCATCGGCCAGCCGCGTGCCCGCTTTCCAGCGGTTCAGCACCACCAGCGCCGCCCGCCCCTCGCGCGCGATCAGGTCCAGCACGCCATCCACCGCCCAAAGATCGACATGGGATGACGCCACCGGAATCAGCACCAGATCGGCCTCGCGCAGCGCCGGGCGCAGGTCGGCATCCACCTTGGGTGGGGTGTCGACGATGACGATGTCGTTGGTTTTCCTCAGCTTTTCGCACTCATAGGAAACTCCCCATGCGCTGGCAGTGGAGAACTCCATCCCCTCCACCCCCACCCCATCGCGGCGGGCCAGAAACCAGCGGCCAAGGCTGCCTTGCGGATCGGTGTCAAGGATCGCAACCCGTTGACCGCGCTGCAAAAATTCGACAGCCAGATTGACGGCAAGGGTGGTTTTCCCCGACCCGCCCTTCTGCTGCGCGACGGTGATGACATGGCCCATATGGCGCTCCCCAAGGTCGCCTCAGACGACAATGCTGCATTGCAGCATGATTGCTGCACCGCGTCAATGCGGCCAAAACACCTGTTCAGCCGCGCAGTGCAGCACCGCAGTGCAGACGGGCGTATGCACGCGGCGCACCCTGCCACAGGGCCGTGTTAACCGCCCGCCAAGAAAACCCGCCGCCACGGGAACCGCCCCGCCCCCGTGCGCGTTAACCATTAGTTTACACATGAAAGATCACACCATGCCCCTGCCTGCCAAAACGCTGCGCGCCAAATCCATGATCCTGATCCCCCTGCTGGCCGTGATGGCCTTGGCGGGATGCGAAACCTTCAAGGGCGCAGGCCGCGATCTGCAAGGCGCGGGCAGCACTGTGACCACCACCGCGGCCGAGGTTCAGGCCGACCTGTGATGGGGTCGCGGGCGGGGGCACCCCCGCCCTGGCCCGGCCTTCGCCCCAAGGCCCCAGATTTTGCCGGACAATCCCGGTCTGAGGGTGTTAACACTTCCAAACCGGCCCACCGGCCGCCGCCCCCACAGCCCCGGCCCCGCCCGGCCCGCACAAGGATCGCCCGATGCCCGCACCCCTCGCCAAAGCCCTCGCCGCGCTGCTGACCCTCGCCACGCTCTCCGCCTGCGCGCCCCTCCTCGTCGGCGGCGCCGGAGCGATTGTGGTGGATGAGGCCATCGAGCAGGAACAGGGCGGCGACGGGCTGTTCTGACCCATCCGCCATAACAAAAGGGGCGCGCATATCCTGCGCGCCCCCCTGCCGTTCAGCGCAGATCAGTTCGGCGCGTAGGGCAGCGACGAATGATGCACCACGATCCGCAGCGCCCCGGCATCGTCCTTCACAAAGGTCCAGGTCTTGTCGACCGTCGTCACCGCGCCATCCTTGCCGGTGATGCTGACATTGCCCATCGTCGTCGCCGTCTCGCCGGTGATGAACACGGCATTGTTCTCGGCGCTGCAGGCCGTCCAGCCCTTCAGGGCAAAGCCGGTGTCATCGGGGAAGTTCGGATCATCGCCCACGAAATAGGCCAAGGCCCCTTCGCGCGTCGGGCGGAAGGTCTGCGGCGCAACCGTCAGCGTCGGTTTGAACAGCACAGCCCCCATCTGATAGCCATAGGCGGCATCGATCACCTCACCGGCCAGCGCCTTGGCGGCGGGCTGGCCCTCGGCCTCATTGGTGGCGCTGATATTGACCAGCGCGGCGCACCATGCGGCTTGGGCGGCGGTGACCTCGGCCTCGGTGATGGCTTGCGAAACGACGATAGTCTGGGCCGAGGCGGTGCCAGCATAGGCCGCAGCGACAAGGGCGGCAGCAGAAAGTGTAAAGCGCGACATGAACCGTTCCATTCGTAACTGAGGGGGCGGCGCACACCTGCCCCGGTTGTCCGGCCCCCTGCGGGGTGCCGGGCCAAGGGCAGCCTGCCGCCACCCCCGCCCGGCCCAAATGGGCACGGCCCCGGCCTGTCGCAATGGGGGCACCGCAGCACCGCCGCAGGCCCCCCGGAAACATGGTCA
>PNND01000107.1 GCA_013824045.1 Rhodobacter sp.
GGTTCAGAACCGAAAAGGGGAACCGCGTCCCGTTCTTGGTCACATTTTCCGCAAAACGGGCCGGAACACGTTTGCCCCGTGCCTGCCCGTTCAGATCCACAGCCGCGACGCGAATGGTGCGGACATCGGGATGCTTTCTCAGCCAATCCTTCATCATCGTTTTTTTCAGGCGGGGGAGCAAATGCCCGGCCCCGATCCTTCCCCTGTGTTCGATCCCATGTCCGCCAGGCCCCATGCCCAACGCCGCTGTTTTCGCGGACCCGACCGACGGCCGAGGAATTTGATCAAATCAAGGTTACTATCGGATCACCTGCGCACGCAAGCGGATTCTGCCCGTCAGATTTGAGGGCAGATACCGGTTTAGATAGCGGTTGATGCGGTTGAACACCCAGATCAACAGCAACGTCAGGACGATGAAATAGAAGCCGACGATGGGATAGGGGATGAAGGGATTGAACGTCTTGTCAGCGAAATAGTTGGCGTAATACAGCGCGTCGCCCTTTTGCTGAAACGCCGGGAAGCCCGAGAAAAAGACGAGCGTGGTGGCATGAAACAGAAAAATCGCCTCATTGGTGTAGGCGGGCCAGCCAAGGCGTAGCATGGTGGGCCACAGAACGCGGCGGAAACGGCTCCAACCGGTCAAGCCATAGGCATCGGCCGCCTCGACATCGCCCTTGGGAACGGATTTCAGCGCGCCATAGAAGATTTCCGCTGAATAGGCCGCCGTGTTCAGGAAAAGCACGAAAAGCGCCCCGGCCCAGGCGCGGGTTGTCCATGCCGTTTCGATCGTGATGCCCATGACATTGATCCCGGCCTTGGGCAGCAGGACCAGCACTTCATAGGCCAGAAAGAACTGGATAAAGAGCGGCGATCCCCGGAAGAGGAAGATGAACCATTCCGCAGGCTTGCGGGTCCATGGGCTGCGGCTGGCCTTGGCCAACGCCAGCGCATTAGCAAGGAAGAAGCCGAACAGCAGCGCCAGAACGCCGAAATAGATGTTCCAGATCATCCCCGATCCGATCAGCGTGAAATGCTGACACAGGGTGAAATCCGACCTAGGCAGCAACCGCTCGCCGATCCCGAGCGAGCGCAGACCATAGGCCTGAATGGTCTCAAGGCAGCTCATCGGCTCCATCTCAGGCGCCCGCCTTTCGCAACTGCTCACCACCCAGCGTGGCCTGCCCGCTGGACAGGCGGAGCGTCAGGCGGCCTAGCACGATTTCCGACACCCGCGTGAAGGCCAGATAGAACACCAGAAGCGCCAGAAAATAGAACACCCGCCAGTCGCCATGCGGATAAGGATTGTTCCCGCTGGTCTTGGCGCTGCCCAATTCGCGCGCCCAAAAGACGATGTCCTGAATGCCCAAAAGGAACAGTAAGGGCGTCGCCTTTATCAGGATCAGCCATAGGTTCGACAGGCCAGGCAAGGCGAAGACCCACATCTGCGGCACGAGGATGCGGCGAAACACCTGCCGCTGGGTCATGCCATAGGCTTCGCCCGTTTCCAACTGCGCCCGCGGCACGGCCTGCATCGCGCCGTAAAGCACGTTTGCGGCAAAGGCCCCGAAGACCAGCGCAAAGGTAAATACCGCCGTGGCAAATCCATAGGCGGAATGCCAGATGGCCGAAGACGTCGCCAAGGGCACCTTGGCCGCCGGGCAGACGCGAAATTCCGTGCCGTTCCAGACCGGCTGGCTCAGATCGTCACAGACAAACAGGTGTTTGGTCCATTCGATCCCTTGATCCAGCGCGATCACGAAGAACAGGAAATAAACGATATCCGGCACGCCGCGCACGGCGGCGATATAGCCGCGCCCGATCAGCGACACCGGCAAAAGGGGGGACCGCGCCATCATCGCGCCGCCGAAACCGAAGGCCAGCGCCGTTGGCGCGGTCACGGCCAGCAGCATCAACACTGTCAGGAATGACCAATAGAAATTGAAATGCGTCCCTGTGGTCAGGTAGCAGCTCAGCCAGGTCAGGCCGGACAGTTGGCTTGGATCGGCGCAATATTCGAACATTGGGGAAGGGGGGCGGCGTCAGCGCCGCCCCCGCCTGATCAGAAGGTTACGGCTTCGGGGCCGAACCACTTGGTGATCATGGTGTTCAGCGTGCCGTCATCCTTCATCGACTGGATGGCCGCGTTCAGCTTGTCCTTCAGCTCGGTATCCGTTTCGCGCAGGCCGATGCCCACACCGCCGCCCAGCTGCACTTCATTTGCCAGCAGGACCAGCTCGCCATTCGAATCCGCTGCGATCGGGGCAAGATAATCCTTGTCGGCGAACACAGCATCCGCCTCACCGTTGCGAACGGCGGCGACGGTTTCATCGGGGGTCGCGAATTCCAGCAGGGTTGCGCCCGATTCCGCCACGTACCCGGCCTGAATCGTGCCGGTCTGCGCGGCGATCACTGCGCCTTCGCCGGTATTGGCATCTGCTGCCAGCGCCATATAGGCCGACGAGGCCGGGGGAATGTAGTTCTGGCTGAAGTCGATGACCTCTTCCCGCTCATCCGTGATCGACATGCCGGCCATGATCAGATCGTAGTTGCCCGACTGCAGGTTCGGGATGATGGAATCCCAAGCGTTCTGCACGAATTCGCAGTTCAGCGACGCGCGCTTGCACAATTCGTTGCCCAGTTCGATCTCATAGCCGGTCAGTTCGCCGGTGGCCTGATCGATATAGTTATAAGGCTCATAAGCGCCTTCCGTGCCGATCCGCACCACATCCTGCGCGAGCGACGCCCCGGCAGTCAGCGCCAGAACGGCAGTGGCTAGCATCATCTTCTTCATTTGGTAGCTCCCTTGGTTTGATAGGCTATTGATTTGGCCGCCTTAGGCGGAGGCAGAGAGGAACCCGCGCAACCGTTCGGTCTGCGGGTTGCCAAACAGCCGGTCGGGCGGACCTTCTTCCTCGATCTTGCCTTTGTGCAAGAAGATCACGTGGTCGGACACATCCGCCGCAAGTTTCATGTCATGGGTGACAAGGATCATCGTGCGGCCCTCTTCAGCCAGCGCCTTGATCACCTTGACCACCTCTTGCTCCAGTTCCGGGTCCAGCGCCGAGGTCGGCTCATCGAACAACAGCGCGCGCGGCTCCATGCACAGCGCCCGCGCGATGGCGGCGCGCTGCTGCTGGCCGCCTGACAGTTGCGCAGGCCAGGCATCGCATTTTTCGACAATCCCCACTTTGGCCAGATAGGCGCGGGCTTTTTCCTCCACCTCTTTCGGATCGCGTTTCAGCACCGTGACCGGGGCTTCCATCACGTTCTGCAGGATGGTCAGGTGGGACCACAGGTTGAACTGCTGGAACACCATCGAAAGGTTCGTGCGCATCCGCATCACCTGCGCCTTGTCGGCGGGGTGGCGATTTTGACCGTGGCCTTTCCAGCGCACGGCCTCGCCCTCGAACTC
This sequence comes from Rhodobacter sp., assembly GCA_013824045.1. Lineage (GTDB taxonomy): Bacteria > Pseudomonadota > Alphaproteobacteria > Rhodobacterales > Rhodobacteraceae > Paragemmobacter. The sequence goes on from PNND01000107.1 coordinate 3,413, forward strand.
GATGTCGCCGTCTTGGCTTTCCTCCAGCATGTTGCAGCAGCGCAGAAGCGTGGATTTACCCGAACCCGACGATCCGATCAGCGACACCACATGGCCGCGCGGCGCAGTCAGATCCACACCCTTGAGCACTTCAAGCTGACCATAGCTTTTGTGCAGGTTGCGGATCCGGATAACGGGTGTGTCGGGGCTGGGATCTGTCACTTTGCTCGGTGCGCTGGTGAATGTGGTGGCTGAGTAAGGCGCATCATTCGGGGCAATGCAACGGCCATTCGGCACAAGATCCGCCGCGTCACCGCCGATTTGATCAGTTTTCCTGCGCGATCTGTTCAGGTGATGGCGGGGTAGGCACGGCGAGATAGGCCGATGCCGGAATCTCCACCAATCCGCGCAGCCGCAGCCTTGTCCGATCCTGCGGTGCCAGCGCGGCGATCGCCTCGGCCACCGCATCGCGGATGGCCGCCGCATTGCGCCCCTTGGCGGTAATGTAGGGCAGGGCAGGGGTGGGATCCGTAGCTCCGATCACCTTCACGCCCGACATATCTTCGAACTCGCAGAGCAGAGCCCAAGTCAGCGCGTCGATCGCGGCAAGCTCCGCCCGCCCTTCTGCCACGGCACGGGCCGAGGCGCGATGAGACCCGGTTTCGACCCCCGGCCGCAGCCGGATACCAGAGAGTGCGGCGTGACTGAGGGGGGCCGCCCATCCTGATTGCGACATCCCGTCGTTGTAAGCCAGCGCTGCCCCGTCGAAGGCAGCAAAGCTGCCACGGGGATCGTCCGCCCGCGCGATCAGGATGGAACGGTAAAATCCCGGTGCGCAGCCGTCATTTCCGAAATCCGGTGTCCCGACCAGCGCCACCTTGTCATGCAGCCTTGCGCGGTAGGGAAACCCGCAGGTCTGTGACAGGATCAGATCGGCACTTTCCCACTGCGCCATCAGCGCACGGTCGTCCCGGTACAATGCCGCTGGCGCGGCGATCCCGCGCTCCATCAGCGCGGCGCGGATCAGCGACCAATAGCGATCTGTCTCGGCCCGCAATTCGGGTCGGTCATACATCGGCAGTGAAGCCAATGGGAAATCACTGTCATTCATTGCGCTTCAACGCTTTCCCCGGGCTTTCGCTGCGTTTTCATGTTCGATCCTTGTCCTGTTCGCGCTTGGCTACGACAGGTGCACGCTTTCGCTGCAAACGGTGTTGCACCGAAGAGCGGTGAAGTTGCAACCTGAGAAACACCCGGAAACGGACGCGGACAGAGCGGTGCCAGAAGGCTTCCGTGCGTCCCCGCGCCTGCCTTTCGAAAGGCGCGGGGGCCGTGGTCCGGAACTCACTGATCCATGTAGATGTGCTTTTCCGCCTTCGCGCCGGGGTGGGTCACAGCCCCCCAACGGGCCCCGCCCACCAGTTTCGCGAATTTCCAGATCGCACCGGTCGCATATTCGGTGGGCCGCGGACCCGACCATGCGGCCCGGCGGGCGGCAAGGTCGTCATCGGAAAGCGCGACAGAAAGTTCGCCCGTGATCGCATTGATGGTGATGACGTCACCCGTCTGGATCAGCGCGATCGGCCCGCCATGCGCGGCTTCGGGGCCGACATGGCCGACACAGAACCCGCGCGTCGCACCCGAGAAGCGCCCGTCGGTGATCAGCGCGACCTTCTTGCCCATCCCTTGACCGGCGATTGCGGCGGTGGTGGCCAGCATCTCGCGCATGCCGGGCCCGCCTGCCGGGCCTTCGTTGCGGATCACGATGACCTCGCCCGCCTGATAGGCGCGCTTGCGGACGGCCTCAAACGCGTCTTCTTCGCATTCAAAGACGCGGGCAGGGCCGGTGAACACCTGTTCCTCGGCGCTCATCCCGGCGACCTTCACGATGGCCCCGTCCGGGGCAAGGTTGCCACGCAATCCGACGACTCCGCCGGTGGGGGTCAGCGGTGTGGCGGCGGGATAGATCACGCGGCCATCGGCATCGCCGCGAATATCGTCAAGCTCTTCTCCCAAGGTTCGGGTCGAGGCTGTGATGCAGTCTTCATGGAGCAGGCCCAGCTTGCGCAATTCCTTTAGCACAACCGGCACGCCGCCCACTTCATACAGGTCTTTTGCCACGTATTTGCCACCGGGGCGCAGGTCGCAGAAATAGGGGGTGTCACGCATGATGTCGGTCACGTCGAACAGATCGAAGTCGATCCCCGCCTCATGCGCAATCGCAGGCAGATGCAGCGCGGCATTGGTGCTGCCCCCGGTACAGGCCACGATACGCGCCGCGTTCTCAAGGCTTTTGCGGGTGACGATATCGCGGGCGCGGATGTTCTTTTCGATCAGCCGCAGCACGGCTTCGCCCGAGGCATGGCCGTATTGATCGCGGCTTTCGTAAGGAGCGGGCGCACCTGATGAATTGAGCAGCGCCAGACCCATCGCCTCTGACACGCAGGCCATGGTGTTGGCCGTATATTGCGCGCCGCAGGCCCCCGATCCCGGGCAGGCCACGCGTTCCAGAATCGCCAGTTCTGCATCCGACAGATTCCCCGCCTGATGCTTGCCAACGGCTTCGAACACGTCCTGCACGGTCACATCCTGCCCGTTCAGCCGCCCCGGCAGGATCGACCCGCCATAGATGAAGACCGAAGGCACGTTCAACCGCACCATCGCCATCATCATCCCCGGCAGCGACTTGTCGCATCCCGCAAGCCCAACCAGCGCGTCATAGCAATGGCCGCGCATCGTCAGTTCCACCGTATCCGCGATGGCATCGCGGCTGGCGAGCGAGGAGCGCATGCCCTCATGCCCCATGGCGATGCCATCGGTCACGGTGATGGTGGTGAATTCGCGGGGCGTGCCACCCGCCGCCTTGACCCCTGCCTTCACCGCCTGCGCCTGACGGTTCAGCGTGATGTTGCAGGGCGCGGCCTCGTTCCAGCAGCTGGCAACCCCGACCCACGGCTGGTTGATTTCTTCCTCGTTCAGCCCCATCGCATAAAAGTAGCTGCGTTGCGGTGCGCGTGCAGGACCTTCGGTGACATGGCGGCTGGGCAGACGGGATTTGTCGAAACGCGAGACCATGGATGGCTCCTTCAGGGGTTGCAATATGGGCAATGGGCAGGATCGGCCTCACCCGCACGGGTGCGGATAGTTTCGGACCCGCAAGCGGTGCAGCCGTGGATATCGGCGGCGATCATGCCGGTTTCAATGCCGCAGTCGCGGCAGGGCAGACCGGGAACCCCGCGCAACCGGCCAAAGCCCGGCGCGGCGCAGTCCGGGCATGGGGTGGCAAGGCGCTGCGCAAGACGCTGCGCCAGATCACCGATCACCTCCATACGGCGCGGGTTCATATGCGCGCGCATGTCGGTTTGCAGCAGGGCGCTGCCGGTGGTGGCAAGGCAATCGGCAATCGCCGTATCGAGGGTTGCCCGGCCCGTCACACCCTTCGCTGCGGGCATCACGGAGGGCGCGGCTTGCACGGTCACCGCCGTGGCGGGAAAGCCGATGCGCGACAGAAAGGCGTCGGCATCGGCGGGGTCGGTGATGGTTTGCTGGTCAAAGACGGGACGATCATCCGTCAGCGTCTCGATGATCTCATGCCCCGTCAGGGTGTTGTGCCAGATGAGCATCTCCTGCCCCAAGGGCAGGAAGGGGATATAGGGGTGCGGGCCATAAGCGCCTTCTGACGCAAGGCCAACGTCAAGGCCCAAGGTGTTGGCCGCCAAGCGGGCCTTGGCGCGGGCGGCCTCCAGCATGGTGCCCGCACGGGCGACATCGCCCGCGAAAGTGCCGAAACGGTCCGTGTCGATATCCGCCCGGCGCAGGGTGATCCCCAGCGCTGCAAGGGGCGGTGCAATGGCCGCCTCCTTGCCATGCATGGTGCCCAAGGCGACGGCAGACGGAAGCGACGTGTGCAAGATCACATTCCCTGCCAGAAGGCGGTCATCTGCCAGACGAGCGGCACACCCGCGAGCAGCATGAAGGGGAAGGTGATCCCCAGCGAGGCGGTCAGATAGACCGACGGGTTCGCATCCGGAAAGGTCGCCCGCACGGCGGCAGGCGCGTCGATGTAACTTGCCGAAGCCGCAACGGTGCCAAGCACGAAGGCCGATCCCATCGGCAGCCCCGCCGCCGTCGCCATCCCGCTGACGACAAAACCGTTGACCATGGGCATGGCAAGACCAAAGGCCAGCATACGCCCGCCCACCTTCGCGAAGTCCTTGAGTTGCCGCCCTGCGGTCATGCCCATTTCAAGCAGGAACAGCACCAGAACCCCCCGGAACAGATCGACAAAGAAGGGTTCGATCTTGGTGAAATTCGCCTCGCCCGACGCCGCGCCGATCAAGAGCCCCCCGCCAAGCAGCAGAAGGCCACGCCCGCGCAGCGTTTCCATCAGGATGCCGGACAGGCCCACACCTTGCACACCCTGCGCCCGCGACATCGCCACCCGTCCATAGAAAAGCGCCACAAGGATACCGAGTTCCATCAATGCGACAAGCCCGGTCACGTAGCCTTCCATCGGGAAACCCGCATTATCGGCATAGGCCCGTGCCACGACGAAAGTGACAGACGACACGGAACCGTAGAGGGCGGCGACGCCGGCGGAATCCACGATCGACAGGCGAATGATGTAACGCGCCACGAGAAAGGCAAGCAGAGGGATCAGAAGCACGATCACCGCCGTGACTGTCACGGCGCCGATCACATTCGACAGGTCGGCAGTGGCAAGCTCGCGCCCGCCCTGCAGGCCGATCGAAAACAGCAAGAAGATCGCGAAAATGCGGATGACCGGTTCGGGGATTTCCAGATCGGACCGGATCAGCGTGGCGACAATTCCCATGAGGAAGGCCAGCGTGATGGGAGAGATGAGGTTTTCGATCAGTATGCTGTCCATGATGCCTGTCCTGCGCGTTTTGCGCAGGCCTTTTGCAGGACGGGGTTTGAAAAGAGAAACGCGAAGTTTACATCCGATTTATCGATTTTTCCGATAGGTTGCGCCATGCATGACATCGACACATCTGTCCTTCGGACCTTTCTAGCGCTGGCCGAGACGGGCAGCTTCTCGCGGACCGGGGTCTTGGTGGGCCGGTCGCAATCGGCCGTGTCCGAGCAGATCCGGAAGCTGGAAGACATGTTCGGACGTGTCCTTCTGGAACGCACCACCCGCAATGTCCGCCTGACGACCGAAGGCGAGAAATTCCTCCAACATGCCCGCACGATGGTGGCCCAAGCCGATGCCATGCTGGCCCGGTTTCGGGCGCCCGACATCGAAGGCGAAGTGCGCTTTGGCAGCCCCGAGGATTTCGCCTCGGCCTACCTCCCCGATATTCTGGGCGTCTTTGCCGCCGCACATCCGGCGGTCGAACTTCATGTGACCTGTCAGTTAACCCTACCCTTGGTCGAGGATTTCGAGGCGGGCGAACAAGACCTGATCATCGTCAAGCAAGACCCGGAGCGGCGGTATACATCGTCGCGCCCGCTCTGGCGCGAGCGATTGGTCTGGGTGGCGGCGGCGTCGCTTGCGCCGAGTTTCACGGACGCCACGCGCGGGCGGCCTCTGCCTCTGGTGCTAAGCCCATCGCCCTGCGTCTATCGCAGCAGGGCCACGCGCACGCTGGAAGGGGCAGGCGTCACATGGAGCGGTGTGTTCACCTCACCGTCTTTTGCCGGGCAGGCGGCTGCGGTGCGGGCCGGGCTGGGCTATGCCGTGATGCCTAGGGCGATGGTGCCGCCAGAGCTATCGGTTCTGCGCGACTGGCCGGAACTGGCCGAGGTCGAAATCGCGCTGCTGGGCCAGGCGCGGCTGTCGCCCGCCGCCGCCGCCTTGGCAGGCTTCATCGAGGAACGGGTCGCGCGGCGGTGACGCGGCTGATCTGGCGCGGGGCTGCGGCAGTTGCGATAAAGACCGTCTGCTCGTCGCCGATTTCAAAGGCCCCGCCCCTGCCTGCGCTGCCAAAACTGGTGTGCAGAAACACTCAGGCACTCGGCACATGGGTTTGCGGCTTGGTCATCCCAGATGATCCTGTGCCGCGCCGAGATAGGTCTTTACGGCCAGCTTGATCGTCTGGTCGATGCTGACCGAACGGTCGCCGTAAATCTGCTGACGGATGCCGTGGTAGAAGATGGCGCCGTGCATCTGCCAGACCAGATCATGCGTCCCCGTCAGCCCCGCCGCAGGCGCGGGCTGGCCCAGCGCGATGCAGGTTTCGGCCCAGATCGGGCCAAGCAGCGCGCTTTCGACCCGCTGCAGATAGCGCGCGTTGAGATCAAGCCCCTTGAGCCCGGCAAAGAAGAAGATCCGCAGCCAGTTCCGGTCGAACACCACGGATGTGTAAGCCTGATAAAACTGGTGCAGCCGCGTTTCGATCGGAAGATGCCGATCACGGATCGTGTCTTCCCATCCGCTCTGCCAACGGTCGAGGTAGACGGCGCGATACACCTCGTTCACCAGATCGTCCTTGGACGGAAAGTAACGATAAAGCAGCGGCTGCGTGATGCCCATACGTTTGGCCAGTCCGCGCGTGCCACCGTCGAACCCCTCTTCGGCGAAATAGAGGATGGCCTCGGCCAGCACTTCCTGCTTGCGCGTCTCAGGCGACAGGCGGGTCCGCCGGGCGGGAAGGGGCAGGGCTGCCGGGCTGTCTGGCTGCGTTTCGGGCTCTGTCACGTTCCGTTACCTATACCGCCCGCGGGCGCTGTCTCTTGCGTTGCGCGCTGACGGCTATTTCTTTATCATACGATAAATAACAACGCGGCAGCGCCGCAAGAATAGCGGGAGGAGTGAGGATGGCAATGAAGGTCAATCGCGCCAAGATCTATGAGGCGGCGCAGGAACTGTCGAACTGGGGTCGCTGGGGGCCGGAGGATCAGATCGGGACGCTGAACCTTGTGACTCCCGAGGATGTGGCCGCCGCCGCCAAGCTGATCAAGCGCGGCAAGACCTTTGCGCTGGGCCTGCCCTTGGATGAAAAGATACAGTCCGGCCTGTTCGGTGGGCGCTGGAACCCGCTGCATCAGATGCTGGCGACCGGCACGGATGCCGTGGCGGGCGTGCAGGATGGCGATGGCAAGGCCTATCTGCGCTATGCCGATGATGCCATCAACCTGCCGATGCAATGTTCCACCCAGTGGGACGCGCTGGCGCATATCTTCTTGGATGACAAGATGTGGAACGGTTACCCGGCCACGCTGGTCGATGTGCAGGGCGCCAAGAAGAACGGCATCGAACACACGCGCGACAAGATGGTGGGGCGCGGCGTCCTGCTGGATGTGGCGCGCTGGAAGGGGCTCGATTCCCTCCCCGATGGCTATCCGATCACCAATGCCGATCTGGACGCCACGGCGGCGGCGCAGGGGGTGGAAATCCGGCGTGGCGATTTCGTGATCGTCCGCACCGGGCATCAGGAACGCTGCCTCGCCAAGGGTGACTGGACGGGCTACGCGGGCGGCGATGCGCCGGGACTGGCCTTCGAGACGGCCTACTGGATCCGCCAACACGACATCGCCGCGATCTGCGCCGATACTTGGGGCTGCGAAGTGCGCCCGAATGAAACGGATGAGGCGAACCAGCCATGGCATTGGGTGGTGATCCCGGCCATCGGGATCACGATGGGCGAGATCTTCTTCGTCAAGGAACTGGCCGAAGATTGCGCGGCGGATGGCGTTTATGAATTCTTCTTCTGTGCGCCGCCGATGAACGTGCCGGGGGGATGTGGATCGCCGATCAACCCGCAGGCCATCAAGTAATAGGATGATCCGGGGCGGCGGGGACCACCGCCGTCTCGGCCATGATCCGGGCAAGGTTGGGGTTGTTGCTGCCGTCATGGTTGTGGCCCTGATCCGGCGCGGCAAAGATATAGCGGCCCAGCCGCTGTGCTGTGGCATGGGCAAGGGCGGCGGCGGCGTTGCGCTCGGTGCCGTAAGCGGCCAGTGCGTCAATCACCGGGGCGGCCGATAGATGCCGCGCCAGCGCCTCGGCATCTGCGGCCGCCTTTGTCACACCCATGCCCACATGTGGGCGCGCGACACAGGCGGCATCCCCGGCAAGGGCCACGCGTCCGGCGGAGAAGGCGGGCGACAGGTGGTCATAGATCGGGGTGAAGAAGGGCCGCTCAGACCGCGCCAAGATCTCAAGAAAAGGTTTGGCCAGATGGCGGCGGGCGAAGGCCTGCATCCGGTCCAGCACATCATCTCGCACCAGCGGCGGCGGGATGGTGACGGGGTGATGGATGCCCTTCGCATCGGTCAGCATGTCGGTCAGCTCGCCCGCTTCCACCGGGGCATACCAGACAAAGTTATAGCGCCGATGTCCGGGCCTGAGGTCATTGCCAGGCCCCGCAATTGGATACCCCAATATCTGCGTGCCCTGCGGCAGAAAGAAGCCGAAACTGTCGAACACCTGATCGCGCAGGTCGGGCGGCAGGTCTGCTTCCCGGGCCAGACAGCGCCAGACGACATAACCGGAAAAGACGGGTTGCACATCTGGCTGCATCTGCCCGCGCAGGGCAGACCGGAACCCGTCAGCCCCGATCAGCACATCTGCCTCAAACCGACTGCCATCTTCGCAGGTCAGGGTGACGCTGTCGCCCTGGTCGTCATATCGGGCAACCGCCTTGTCGAGATGGTAGCCGCCATCCGGCACCAGTGCGCGCAACAAGGAATGCACGCGGTCCCATGACGTGACGATCTGCGGCAAGGGTAGGGTAGCGATGCGATTTCCCGCCAGATCAAAGGCAACACGGTCCTGCACCTGCACGCCCAGATCAGCGGTGGACGCCCCGGCCTGCGCGATCAGGTCAATCAGCAGGTCATGCGTCACGATCCCCGCGCCGCGCCCCGACAATTCGCTGCGCGACCGTTCCAGAACGATCGTGTCCCATCCGGCCCTGCGCAGGAAGGCCGCGCAGAACAGCCCACCGATGGAACCGCCACAGATGACCGCGCGCCGTGACATCCAGACTTCCTTGCCAGGTTTCTTTATTTATCATACTATAAATAAGAACGCCAAAGCGCAACGGAGTGCTTCAATGCCTGCCCAGCCCGATCCCCATGCCCTGCATTGGTCGCCCGCGCTGGTCGCCGAAGCAGCGGGTGCGCGCGACAATGGCCGCGTCGGATCGCGTCTGGTGGACGAAACATCCGAATACCGCATCTGGCTGATCGAGATCGCACCTGGCGACCGGTTGCCGTTTCACACCCATGTGCTCAACTACTTCTGGGTTGCCACGTCCCAGGGGCGGGCGCGGTCGCGCAACCCGGATGGTCGGGTGGTAGAGATGGATTATGCCCCCGGTGATACCCGGCACATGCATTTCGCCGAAGGCGAATTCATGACCCATGATCTGGAAAACATTGGCAGCACCGTGCTGACCTTTACCACGGTCGAGAACAAGCTCAGCCCGAACCGCCCCCTGCCGCTGGATTAGGCGTGGGCCAGTTCGTGGAAGGCGCCGCTCTGGAAAACCAGAGGGGCACGGTCGCTGCGCCGCAGGCTGACCACCTCCGCCAGCATGATCTCATGGTCACCCCCCGGATAGCGCGCAACCGTGCGGCACTCGATATGCGCCAGCGCCCCCACGATCAGCGGCAGGCCCAGCGTGCCTTCTTCGGTCGGGATACCTGCGAACTTGTCCTCCGACGGACGGGCGAATTGCAGGGCGATATCCTTCTGATCGGCGGCAAGCACGTTCACGGCGAAATGGTCATGCCGCCGGAACTCGGCCAGACTCGGTGCCCTGAGCGCAAGGCTCCACAGGATCAGCGGCGGATCAAGCGAGACGGTATTGAACGAACTGGCCGTGACCCCCAGCCGAAAACCATCAGCGGTGCCAAGGGTCATCACCGTCACGCCTGTGGCAAAGGCACCCATCACGTCGCGATAGCGTGCCGGATCGCAGGGGCGCAGATCGCCCGCCATGCCATCTTCAACAAAGGAATTGGGGATGTTCATGCGCGGCCCGCCCTGATGTTCGACAGGGCGAAAATAGGCGTGGCGGCCCATCACGGGAAACAATAATATCTGTCCACAGATATCATGCAGGGTGATACCCATGAATTTCCGCCAATTGTCGACCTTCGTGGGCATCTTCGAAGAGGGGTCGTTCAACCGCGCCGCCACACGCCTGAACGCCACGCAATCGGGCCTGTCGATGCAGATCAAGCAACTGGAAGAAACGCTTGGCACCGCGCTCTTTGACCGCTCCGCCCGCGGGGTGACCCCCACCCACGCGGGTCAGCGCCTCTATGACACAGCCGTTGATATCCTGCGCCGCCTTGAAGGCGCCGAGGCCGAATTGCGCAACCTGTCCGGCACGATCAGCGGCCCGGTGCGGATCGGCCTTATGCCCACCTTTACCCGTGGCGTTCTAGCCCCGACACTCAGCCGCTTTCTGGCTGATCATCCCAATGTCGATGTCACCGTGGTCGAGGCCTATTCCGCCGCGCTGATGGATCGTTTGGCCGAAGGCGAGGCGGATTTCGTCGTGGTGCCGCAGGATGGCGGGCGCACAGGCATGCGCAGCCGCCGACTGGGCACGGATCGCGAATTTCTGGTCTGTCGCCCCGGCGGGCCGATCCCACATCTCACCCCGGTGCGGTTGGCGGATGTCGCCCCCCTGCGGCTGGTCCTGCCCGCCAAGGGCAATGTGCGACGGGACCGACTAGATGATTTCATCGCCTCCAACGGCTTAACGGTCGGCAAGATCATCGACATGGACGCGATGTTCGCCACGCTGGAACTCGTGGCGACCTCGGATTATGCCACGGTGCTGCCCGCCACCATCTGCCGCAAGGATATCGACGGGCGCGATCGCTGGCTGCATCCGCTGACCGGGCCGGAACTGACTGTCAGCTATGTCGTGGTCGAACCCGCGCGCAAGGCGATGAGCGCGGCCGCCGCCGCCTTCCTGCGCTATCTGGAAGAAGAATATCGCCGTGCCGATGCGGAATGGACAGCCCTGATCGGACCATCCGAGGGCAATTTGAAAATCTGATATCACCCATCATATATTATCGTTTCCGCTGAACTCTGCCCCGGCCTAGCTTGACCGCCACACCGCAGTGGAGACCGTCGATGCAGCTTGGCTTTTTCACCATGCCGATCCACCCGTTGACCAAGGATTGGCGGCAGTGCCTGCGTGAGGATCAAGAGGCATTCCTTCTGGCCGATGAGCTGGGGTTCACCGAAGGCTATGTCGGCGAGCATGTCACCGATCTGGCGGAAAACATCACCTCTTGCGCGCTGTTCATCGCCACGCTGGCAGGGCGGGTGAAGAACATCCGCATGGGCACGGGCACGGTGAACCTGCCCAACACACATCCGGCGCATGTGGCAGGCCAGTTGGCGATGCTGGATCACCTGCTGGAGGGTAAGTTCAACTTCGGGATCAGCCCCGGTGGCCTGCTGTCGGATGCCGAGATTTTTGGCAACCTCGACAATGACCGTAACGCCATGTTCCTTGAGGCCATCGACATGGTCTTGGCGCTGTGGACGCAGGAGGCGCCCTATAACCTAAAGGGCAAGTACTGGAACATCTCGACCGAGCGCACCCTGCTGGGAGAGATCGGGCAGGGCAAGATTGGCAAGCCCTTGCAGCGTCCGCATCCGCCCATCGTGGTGACGGCGGTCGCACCGTTTTCCAAGGGTGTGACGGCGGCGGCAGCGCGGGGGTGGGACCCGATTTCCGCCAACTTCCTGATGCCGAAATGGGTGGCCACGCATCGTGACAGCTATGCCACGGGCTGCGCCGAGGGCGGCCGAGCCGTGGATTTCGGCAATTGGCGGGTGGCGAAAAGCATCTTTGTCGCCGATGACCTGAACACCGCACGGGAATATGCGCTGGGGGCAGGGTCGCCCTATGTGCACTACTACAAATCGCTGGTGACCAAGCTGAAGAAGAACGGGCGGTCCAACCTGTTCAAGGATGATCCCGCCATGTCTGATGACGACGTGACGCTGGATTACGTGCTGGACCGTTTGGTGATCTGGGGCACGCCCGACAAGGTGGCGGATGAGCTGCTGGCCTTCCGCGATCAGGTCGGCCCGTTTGGAACCCTGCTTTATGCCGGGCATGACTGGACGGATGTGGCACTGGCGCGGCGGTCAAAAATCCTGCTCGCGGAAAAGGTGCTGCCGATGGTGAATTCGGCTGTGGCCGAGGCCGCAGAATGACACGGATCGCGGTGCCGGTGGCTGGGGCCACGCTTTCGGCGCAGGTGGATGGGGCGGCGGGCAAGCCTTGGCTTTTGCTGTCCAACTCATTGGCGGCGGATCTGACGATGTGGGACGACCAGATGGCGACCTTCACGCGCAGCCACCGCGTGGTGCGCTATGACACCCGCGGGCATGGGCAAAGCACGGCGTCGGACGGGGCCTATGACTTTGATCTGCTTGTTGCCGATATGCTGGCTGTGCTCGATCACGTGGGGGCAGAACAGGCCGATGTGATCGGGCTGTCGCTGGGCGGGATGACGGCGCTGGGCCTTGGGCTGGCGTATCCGGGCCGGGTGAAGAGGATGGTGGTCTGCGATGCGCGGGCCGACAATCCACCCCCGTTTGTGCAAGGCTGGATCGACCGCATTGCCGTGGTGCAGGACAAGGGCACCGGGGCGCTGGTAGAGGGCACCTTGGCGCGCTGGTTCACGGCGGCTTGCGACGAAGAACCCAAGGCACGCGCGGCGGCGATGATCCGCTCCACATCGGCCAAGGGCTATATCGGCTGCGCCCATGCCCTGATGGGGCTGGATTACCTGCGCCATCTGGGGGCGATGCAACCCCGGGTGCAATATCTGGTCGGGGCCGAGGATAGGGGCGCGCCAAAAGAGGCCATGGCCGCAATGGCAGCCGCAACGCCGGGGGCTGGGCTGATCGTGCTCGAAGGCCTCGCTCACATTCCAAACATGGAAGACCCGCAGGCCTTTCAAGCAGCCCTCGCCGATTGGCTGGAGGCGCTCATATGACCCTGCCGCGCGTCGGCCTGATCGGCCTTGGCATCATGGGGATGGCCTATGCCGCCAACCTGCGCCGCGCCGGGGCAGAGGTTCTGGGCTTTGATCCCGTGCCTTCGGCGCGGGCGGCGCTGGACAGCCTTGGCGGGCGGGGATGCGCCACGGCGGCCGAGGTGGCGCAGGGGGCGGATGTGATCCTGATGGCGCTGCCATCGGTCAAGGCGCTGGAGGCGGTGGTGGCCGAGATGAAGCCCCATCTGCGCGCAGGTATGGTGATTGCCGAGATGGGCACCCTGCCCTTGGACGCAAAAGAGGCGGCACGGGCGGCTTGCGCCGAGGTGGGCGTGGCGCTCTTGGATTGCCCGGTGTCGGGCACGGGGGCGCAGGCGGCGACGGGTGATCTGGTGGTCTTTGCCAGCGGCGAAGCGGCAGATGTGGCGGTGCTGCACCCAGTCTTTGCGGTCCTGGCGCGGGACATCCGCCATGTCGGGCCGTTCGGCGCGGGGATGAAGCTGAAACTGGTGGCGAACCTTTTGGTGACGATTCACAACCTTGCGGCGGCCGAGGCGCTTCTCTTGGCAGAAAAGTCGGGGCTGGACCTTGGCATGGTCTATGACGCGATCCGGTCAGGTGCCGGGAATTCGCGCATGTTCGAGGTGCGCGGCCCCCTGATGATCGAAGGCCGCTATGAGCCTGCGACGATGAAAATGGACGTCTATCAGAAAGACCTCGCGTTGATCATGGATCACGCGCGCGATGTGGCCTGCCCGGTGCCACTGATGGCGGCAAGCCTGCCCTTCTATTCTGCGGCCTTGGCGCAGGGGCGGCACAAGGAAGATACGGCGGCGCTGTTTGCAGTGTTGCAGCAGATGGCCCCCGGACGGGAGGACCAAGCATGAGCGTGACCTTGGCCGAGGCGGAATTGGTGGCGGATGGCACGCTGGCGGCGGGGCGGCGGCGGGAGGCGCAGCCCCTGACCGTGGTCGTGCTGGATGCGGGCGGCCATGTCGTGGTGATGAAACGGTCTGACAACAGCGGGATTCTGCGCTGCGAGATCGCGCATGGCAAAGCCTATGGCGCGCTTGGCATGGGTCTGCCCAGCCGCACGCTCTTTGCCCGCGCGGCAGAGAACCCGAATTTCTTTACGGCGGTCATCGCCGCTTCGGGCGGGCGGATGGTGCCCAATCCGGGCGGCGTCTTGCTGCGCGATGCCGCGGGGCGGATCATCGGCGCGGTGGGTGTCAGCGGCGACACCGGCGATATGGACGAGCTCTGCGCGATGGAAGGTATCGGGTTGGCCGGCCTGACGGGCGATTGCGGCAAACCATGACCGGGATGCTGGCAGGGCGGCATGCGGTGGTGACGGGGGCGGGCCGCGGCCTTGGCCGGGCCATCGCGCTGGCGCTGGTGACCGAAGGCGCGCGGGTGACGGCGGTGGCGCGGACGCAGGCCGATCTGGACACATTGGCCGCCGAGGCACCGGGGCAGATTACCGCGATGGTGGGGGATGTGCAGGATGCGGCGCTGCATGACGCCATCGCCGCGATGACGGATCTGGATATTCTGGTGAACAACGCGGGCGGCAACCGGCCCATGCTGATGGTCGATGTGGATGATGCGACGCTGGATCATCTGATCGGGTTGAACATCCGGTCGGCCTATAAGGTGGCACAGGCGGGCGCGCGGGCGATGCTGCGCGCGGGGCGTGGGGTAATCATCAACATGTCGTCGCAGATGGGGCATGTGGGCGCGACCAAGCGCACGGTTTACTGCATGTCGAAGCACGCGATCGAAGGGCTGACCAAGGCGATGGCCGTAGAGCTTGCGCCATCTGGGGTGCGGGTGGTGTCGGTGGCGCCGACCTTCGTGCTGACGCCGATGACGGAACCGATGTTTGCCGATGCGGCCTTTCGCGACAGCGTGCTGGACATGATCCCGATGCGCCAGCTGGCCCGGCCCGAGGATGTGGCGGCGGGCGTGGTGTTCCTAGCGTCAGACGGGGCGCGGATGATCACGGGCGATAGTCTGCGGATCGATGGCGGCTGGACCGCGCGATAAAGGAGAGACTGGGTCATGCCACGCCATCTGAAAACAGCGATGCGCGCCGAGGTCCGGGCCGAGGCCGATGCCGCCGTGCGCCACACGGTCGAAGAGACGCTGGCCCGGATCGGGGCCGAAGGCGACGCGGCGGTTCGCGCCCTGTCCAAGCAGTTCGATGGCTGGGAGCCTGCGCAGTTCCGACTGTCGGAGGTGGAGATCGAGAAAGCCATCTCGCAAGTGTCGCGCCGCGATCTGGAGGATATCCGTTTCGCGCAGGAACAGGTCGGCAACTTTGCCCGCCATCAGCGCGCCGCCTTGCAGGATATCGAGGTGGAAACCCTGCCTGGTGTGGTGCTGGGGCATCGCAACATTCCGGTAAACTCGGTCGGCTGCTATGTGCCGGGGGGCAAGTATCCCATGGTTGCCTCGGCGCATATGTCGGTGGTGACGGCCAAGGTGGCGGGGGTGAAGCGGGTGATCGCCTCGGCCCCGCCGTTCCATGGCGCGCCGCATCCGGCCATCGTGGCGGCGATGCATATGGCGGGCGCGGATGAGATTTACGTGCTGGGCGGGATGCAGGCGGTGGGGGCCATGGCGCTAGGCACCGAAAGCATCGCGCCGGTTGATATGTTGGTCGGCCCCGGCAATGCCTTTGTGGCCGAGGCCAAGCGCCAGCTTTACGGGCGGGTGGGGATCGATCTGTTCGCGGGGCCCACGGAAACGCTGGTGATCGCGGATGACAGCGTGGATGCAGAGCTTTGCGCAACCGACCTGCTGGGGCAGGCTGAGCATGGGCCGACCAGCCCCGCCGTGCTGCTGACGACATCCGAGGCGCTGGCGCGTGCCACGATGGCCGAGGTGGAGCGGTTGTTGGCCATCCTGCCGACGGCCGGGATCGCAGCGCAGGCGTGGAAGGATTACGGCGAGGTCATTGTCTGCGACAGTCTGGGTGAGATGGTGGCCGAGGCCGACCGGATCGCATCGGAACATGTGCAGGTGATGACGCGCGACCCGGATTACTTCCTGAACCACATGACCAATTACGGCGCGCTGTTCTTGGGGCCGCGCACGAACGTGGCTTATGGCGACAAGGTGATCGGCACGAACCACACGCTGCCGACGCGGGGCGCCGCGCGCTATACCGGTGGGCTTTGGGTGGGCAAGTTCCTCAAGACCTGCACCTATCAGCGCATTCTGACGGACGAGGCCAGCGCCATGGTGGGCGAGGCCTGCTCGCGCCTGTGCATGCTGGAAGGATTTGTCGGCCATGCCGAGCAGGCCAATGTGCGTGTCCGCCGCTATGGCGGGCGCAACGTGGCCTATGGCACGGCGGCGGAATGAAGGGGACTGGACCATGTTGAACGCAGCAGTCATTGGCCTTGGTTGGTGGGGCAAGACCATCACCGATCGGATGCAGGCATCGACCGAGATGCGCATCACCCGCTCCGTGGATTTGTTCCCGGAAAAGCAGGGCGACTATACCGCGAAATACGGGGTGCCGGTGACCGGGGACTATGCCGAGGTGCTGGCAGACCCGGATGTGCATGCTGTGATCCTGACCACGCCGAACAGCCTGCACACGGCCCAGATCGCGGCGGCGGCCCATGCGGGCAAGCATGTGTT
>PNND01000217.1 GCA_013824045.1 Rhodobacter sp.
AACTGGTTCCAACAGATTGAGTGCAACACAACCGCTGAGTCGTGTCACGGACATTCGGTCCAGACTTATGGACAGGTTTACCCAACCCGGCCAAAGGCTGCCGATAGGTCGGCCGCTTCTCGCAACACCGCCATCGCGGCGGGGGTATAGCTTTCGCGGTCGCCATCATGCAGCGGGCCCTCATGCAGGGTGAAGGGTGCCAGCAACCGGAACGGCGCGCGGCCACCCTTGCGGGCGCGCAGGATAACGCGCGTCGCATCGCGGCCCCGTCGCGGCTCCAGCGGCAACACCATGCCTGCGCCCAGCTTGGGCGCCAGCGCGGCCAGTGCCTCGGGCAGGCAGGGGGTGGCAAAGATCATGGTGAGCCAGCCGCCTGGCCGCAGCCGCGAACCCGCGGCGGCGACCCAGGCGGCAATCGGCGTGTCCACCCGCAGCGCCCGGTCGCGGTCGGGGGTGGGCGAGGGCGTGCCGCCCGGTGCGTAATAGGGTGGGTTGGCGATCACATGGTCGAAATCCCGGCGCAGCGCGCGGGGCATGTCGGTCAGATCCCCCGTCACCACCTCCATCGTCAAGCCGTTGCGGTCCGCATTGCGCCGCGCCAGATCGGCATAGGCGGGCTGCACCTCCAGCCCCGCCAGCACCACGCCCGGCACGCGCGCGCCCAGACACAGCGCCGCCGCCCCCACTCCGCAGCCCAGATCCAGCACGCTTTCGCCCGCAACCGCCGGGCAGGCGGCGGCCAGCAGCACCGGATCGGTGGCCGCCCGATAGCCCCTTGCAGGTTGCAACAGTCGCAACCTGCCCATCAGAAACTTGTCATCCGTCAGGTCGGCATCGGCAAAGGCCGTCATTCCAGCCCCATCAATCCAATCCAGTCGGGATGCCATTGTCACGTAGCACGCTGCGGGCCATGAACAGATCGGCATCCCGCACCATCAACCGGCGCGGCAATATGCCAAGGCTGCCGTCCAGGATGCTCATGTGGACGTCCAGATCAAACACCTCTATACCCTCACCGTCGAGCAGGGCGGTGGCAAAGGCGATGATCGTCGGGTCGGTGCTGCGCAAAAGCTCTCTCATGTCATGAGTAAAGGGGCATAGCCCCGATTTGTCGAGAGGCGGGGGGACCGGGAGCATGGGTTTGGACGAGGCAGCGCAGAAACCGCATGACCGGCTTGCCGCATGGCTTGCCGATGACATGGCGGCCGTGAACGCCCTGATCCGCACCCGCATGGCCAGCGAACACGCCCCCCGCATCCCCGAGGTGACGGCCCATCTGGTCGAGGCCGGGGGAAAACGCCTGCGCCCGATGCTGACCTTGGCCGCCGCGCGGATGTGCGGCTATCAGGGCGCGCATCATGTGAAACTGGCCGCCACGGTCGAATTCATCCACACCGCCACGCTGCTGCATGATGACGTGGTCGATGAAAGCGAACGCCGCCGGGGCCGCCCCACCGCCAACCTGCTGTGGGACAACAAATCCTCGGTCCTTGTGGGCGATTACCTGTTCGCGCGGTCCTTCCAGCTGATGGTGGAAACGGAATCGCTGCGGGTGATGGATATCCTTGCCAATGCCTCTGCCGTGATCGCCGAGGGCGAGGTGCTGCAACTCACCGCCGCGCAGGATCTGGCCACAACGGAAGCCATCTATCTGCAGGTCGTGCGGGGCAAGACAGCCGCGCTTTTTGCCGCCGCGATGGAAGTGGGCGGCGTCGTCGCCGCCGCGCCCGAGCCGCAGGTGCAGGCCCTGCGCGCTTATGGCGATGCCTTGGGGATCGCCTTCCAGATTGTCGATGATCTGTTGGATTACGGCGGCACGGATACGGCCATCGGCAAGAACACGGGCGATGATTTCCGTGAACGAAAGCTGACCCTGCCGCTGATCAAGGCTGTGGCAAAGGCCGATGCCGAAGAACGCGCCTTCTGGACGCGCGTGATCGAAAAGGGCGATCAGCGCGACGGCGACCTTTCCCACGCCATGGCCCTGATGGCCCGCCATGGTGCCATGGCCGCCGCACGGGATCAGGCGCTGATGTGGGCCGAAACCGCTCGCCGGTCGCTGGATATCCTGCCCGCCCATCCGCTGCGCGACATGCTGTCCGACCTTGCCGATTACGTCGTCGCGCGGATCAACTGACGCCCGGATAACGCCGGATAACCGCAGATAACCATCCTGTCAGCCAGCTTGCGCGGGCGTGACCCCCTTCCAATCTCTGTGCGGCATACAGAAAAGGAGGGTTCGATGCGTCACATTCTCTGGGCTTCCTGCCTTGCCGTCATGGCCGGGCCGGCCTTGGCCGACACCACCCTGATCGCGGATCTGCGCTATGGCAGCACCGCCACGATCAGCGGTACCGTCGAGCGGATCACGGATGAGGATGAGTTCCGCATCACCGATGCCAGCGGCTCTGTGACCGTCTATATCGGCCCCGGGGTCGTGCCCTTCGACATTGGCGAACAGATCACGGTGAACGGGATCGTGGATCGCGAATTCGGCCGGATGGAAATCTACGCCCGCGAAGCGGTGCGGGCCGATGGCAGCAAACTGAGCTTTACGCATCAATATGAATGACCAAAGGCCGCCGCGCCCCTTGCGGCGGCGGGGCGGCTTTCCCACCTCTTCCTGCAACAAGACCGCAACAGGGAGATGACGATGATCCGTTCTGCCGCCATGGCCGCCGTTCTTCTGTCGGCCTCTGCCGCCTTTGCCGCCCCCGTTCCCATCACCAAGGCCCCGCGTGGCCAGCCCGTCACGCTGACAGGAAAGGTCATGCGCATCACCGATGCGGATGCCTTTCGCATGAAGGATGAAACCGGCGCGGTCACCGTCTATGTCGGCCCCAACGCTCTGCCGATTCATGTTGGGGAAGAGGTGACGGTCCTCGGCGCTCTCGAGGAAGGCTTTCCCCCCGAATTCGTGGCCCGCGCCCTGCGCCGGTCAGACGGGACAGAGGTCCGCTTCCGTCACGATTGGGGCTGATACAACGCGGCATCGGCCACCCACCAGCCCGGTTCTGCCACCCGCAGTGCCCGCGCTGCGGCACTGGCCGATAGTGGATCGGCAAACAGCCCGAAACACGTCGCCCCAGACCCCGACATCCGCGCGAACAGGCAGCCCGTCTGAGCCGTCAGCGCCTGCCGGACCCGCCCGATTACCGGCTGTAACGCCACCGCCGGGGCTTCCAGATCATTGCGCTGCATGGCGGCAAAGGCCGCAAGCTCCGCCGCCGATTTCAATCGCGGCAGATCGCGCGGCATCGGCGCATTATCCGCGCGCGGCAGGCTGCGAAAGATATCCGGTGTTGAGACCGCCACGCCGGGATTGACCAGCACCAGCCAGACCTGCGGCAAGGGCGGCACCGCTGCCAGCCCCTCGCCAATCCCCGTCATTCTTGTGCTGCGGCTTTGCAGGCAGACCGGCACATCCGCGCCCAGCGCCAGCACCTCCGCCGCCCCCGGCAAGGGCCGCCCTGCCATCCGCGCCAAAAGGCGCAGCGTGGCGGCGGCATCCGCCGACCCGCCGCCGATGCCCGATGACACCGGCAGGTGCTTTTCCAGCACGATCTGCGCCGACACCCCCATCGCGCGGGCCGCGCGCAGCACCAGATTGTCGCCCTCGCCCGACAGCCCCGCCGCCATTGGCCCGGTCACCGCAAGCGATGGGGGATCGGCCAGCGTTCCGCTGACCCGATCCCCCACTCCCGCAAAGACCACCAGCGAATCCAGCAGATGATACCCATCCGCCCGCCGCCCTGTCACATGCAGCGTCAGGTTGATCTTGGCCGGGGCGAACTCAGTTGCCGCCATTCGCCACTTCGGTCAGGGGTTTTGCGCCTTCTTCGGCCAGAACGGCATCCAGCCCCACCTCCAGCTTGCGCCGGATGCGGATGGCCTCATCCTCTTCGGGTTCGAAAGACAGCGCGCGGTGCCACTGGAACCGCGCCTCCAGCTTGCGCCCCACCGCCCAATAGACATCGCCCAGATGATCCGTCACCACCGGATCGACGGGTTCCAGCAGCGCCGCGCGTTCCATCGGCTCGACCGCCTCTTCATAGCGGCCCAGCCGGAACAGCGCCCACGCAAGCGAGTCGATGATATACCCCGCCTCCGGCTGCGCTGCGACGGCGCGCTCGATCATGCCCAGCGCCTCATCCAGATTCTCGCCCCGGTCGACAAAGCTGTAGCCAAGATAGTTCAACACCTGCGGCTGATCGGGGTTCAATTCCAGCGCGCGGCGAAAATCGGCCTCGGCCTCGGGCCAGTTGCCCGCGCGTTCGTTGCTGATGCCGCGCGAATAAAACAGCGTCCAATGCCGCTGCTCCGGTTCGGGGACTAGGTCGATGGCCTGCGTATAGACCGGGATCGCATCGGTGAACCGTTCCTGCCGCCGCAGCGCATCGGCCAGCGCCGCCTGCACCTCGATGAACTGGCCATGGCTGCGGGTCAGGGCCTGCAACACCTCCAGCGCGGTATCGGTCTTGCCCTCGGCGATCAGCGTGGTCGCGCGGCCGATCTCGGCCACATGAAAGGTGGGATCGTCCGGCGCGATCTTGGCATAGGTCTCGCCCGCCAGCGCATACTGATCGAGGCTTTCCAAAAGCCCGGCCGCAAGCAGCGTCGCCTCGGAATGGTCGGGGCGAAGATAGGCCGCCGCGCGCGCATAGATCAGCGTATAGCCGTCCTCGGCCTCGCCGCGCAGGGCGGTGGACAGGGTGAAGAACACCTCGGCGATGCCATCCACCGGATTGGTCACCACGTCATAGGGCACCGGCTCCCCCGCCTCCAGCCGCGCGCGCAAGGCGTCAATCTGCGGGTCCGCCCCTGTGCCGAAGGCCTGCTCCAGCAGGGCCAGCGCATCGGGGTTGCGTTCCAACTGGCTCAGGATCTGGGCATGCGCAATCGCCCCGCGCCGCATCAGCGCAATCGTGCCCGCCTCGCGCCCCGACAGGATATTGTCCGCGCTTTCGAAATCCCCGACCGAGGCCAGCGCCAGGGCCTTGTGATAAAGCCCGAACGCCTCCAACCCCGGTGATGCCGCCAGCTTGTCGAACCCAGCCACGGCATCCGACATCCGCCCGTCACCCAGCGCGGCCCATGCCATCACCAGATCATCCAGCAGTCGCCCGATGGATCGCCCCGCCAGCGTATCGGCGATCAGCGGCGCGAAATCCCCGCGCTTGGCCTGATCCGTCAACAGCGCGATATAGGCCGTCTGGCTGCGCCCGCCCTGCTGCACCAGTTGGCGCGAAAGCTCTGCCGCCCGTTCGAAATCGCCAAGGCTCAGATGCGCGATCACGGCCCCTTCCAGCGTGGCCGGATCATTCACGCCGATCTGGATCAGCCGGTCATACCAGCGCGCCGCCTCGCGGAAATCATTCTCGGATGCGGCCACCTGCGCGGCCAGATAGGCCCCGGCGGCCCCTTCCGTGTCCTGCGCGGCAACCGGAAAGGCCAGCGCAAGGGCAAGGGCAAAGGCAACTAGGGGGCTATGGCGTGGCGGCATCGGCAAGCTGCTCCATCAGGGGTAAGCGCAAGCTAGCCTTGGCCTGCCGCATAGGCAATCGGGCCGGGAGGGTTTCCCCATCCCGGCCCGCCGTTTCCTGCCGATTCACACGCAAATGTCAGCGCGCGCATCACATATTGGGATAGTTCGGCCCGCCGCCACCCTGCGGTGTGGTCCAGTTGATGTTCTGCGACGGGTCCTTGATATCGCAGGTTTTGCAATGCACGCAGTTCTGGAAGTTGATCACGAAGCGCGGGTCCTTGCCCGCCTCGGATACCACCTCATACACCCCCGCCGGGCAATAGCGCTGCGCGGGTTCGGCATATTTGGGCAGGTTCACCGTGATCGGGATGCCGGCATCCTTCAGCTTCAGATGCGCGGGCTGTGCCTCGTCATGGTTGGTAAAGCTGAAGGCCACATTGGTCAGCCGGTCGAAGGACAATTTGCCGTCGGGTTTGGGATACTCGATCGGCTTGAAGTTCTTCGCCAATCCCGTCGCCGCCGCATCCGATTTGCCATGTTTCAGCGTACCGAACACCGTCAACCCGATGGTATTGGCCCACATGTCCAGCCCGCCACCCATCAGCGATGCCACCAGCCCGTATTTCGACCACAGCGGTTTGACGTTGCGCACGCGTTTCAGATCTTTGCCAATGGGCCCGCTCCGCACGGCGGTCTCATAAGCCGCCAACTCATCGCCCGCGCGGCCTGCCTTGATCGCGTCAAAAGCCGCCTCTGCCGCCGCCTTGCCCGACAGCATGGCATTGTGGTTGCCCTTGATGCGCGGCACGTTCACCAGCCCCGCCGAACAGCCCAAAAGGGCCACGCCCGGTGCCACCATCTTGGGGATCGACTGCCAGCCGCCCTCGGAAATCGCCCGCGCCCCATAGGCCACGCGCTTGCCGCCCTTCAGCAGCTCGGCCACCATCGGGTGATGCTTGAACCGCTGGAATTCCATGTAGGGGTACAGATGCGGGTTCTCATAATTCAGGTGAACCACGAACCCCACATAAACCTGATTGTTCTCAAGGTGATAGATGAACGACCCGCCGCCCGCATTGCTGCCCAGCGGCCAGCCCATCGTATGCGTCACGGTGCCAAGGCGGTGCTTGGCCGGATCGATTTCCCAGATCTCCTTCATGCCAAGGCCGAACTTCTGCGGGCAATGGCCTTTCGACAGGTCATACTTGGCGATGACCTCTTTCGACAGCGATCCGCGCACGCCTTCCGACAGGAAGACATATTTGCCGTGCAGCTCCATCCCCGGTTCGTAATTCGGCCCCGGCGCGCCGGTTTCGGGGTCCAGCCCGAACTCCCCCGCCACCACGCCCTTCACCCGGTCGCCCTCATAGACCAGCGCCGATGCCGACATGCCCGGGAAAATCTCCACCCCCAGCCCCTCGGCCACCCCCGCCATCCAGCGGCAGACATTGGCCATGCTGACGATGTAATTGCCGTGGTTGTTCATCAAGGGCGGCATGGGGAAGTTCGGGATTCGCACCTGCCCGGCGGGGCCGAGGATGTAGAAGTTATCCTCCACCACCTCGGTCTTGATCGGCGCGCCCATCGTGCGCCACTCGGGCAGCAGCGCATCCAGCCCCGAAGGATCCAGCACCGCGCCAGACAGGATATGCGCCCCGACCTCGGACCCCTTTTCCAGCACCACCACCGACAGATCGGCATCAAGCTGCTTCAGCCGGATCGCCGCCGACAGGCCTGCAGGCCCCGCGCCCACGATCACAACGTCATATTCCATCGACTCACGGACGATGTCAGCCATGCTGCCTGCTCCCTCACCGCATTTTCCACAGACCCCGCGCAAGATTGTTGCGGGGCGCGCGGCCCATCCCCTAGCCCATGCAAAGCGCGGGGGTCAATCGTAACGCGGCATCACAATGTCGCATTGCGGCATCATGGCGGGGTTTGCGGCCATATCCCCCACTTTTCGCGCTTTCGCGGGCAGGCCCTTGCATTTGCCCCCTCGGTCGGTTCAGTTGGAACAAGAGATCGCAGGACGTGTCGCGCCACAGTTCCCGTAAGGGGGCCGTGGCCTTCCTTTTGTTATGTAGGGACCGATGGAAAAGATTCCGATGACGCGCGCAGGTTTCACCGCGCTGGACGAAGAGTTGAAGGTGCTGAAATCCATCGAGCGCCCCGCCGTGATCCGCGCGATTGCCGAGGCCCGCGAACATGGCGACCTGTCGGAAAACGCCGAGTATCACGCCGCCCGCGAAAAGCAGTCTTTCATCGAAGGCCGCATCAAGGAGCTTGAGGCGATGCTGTCGCTGGCCGAGGTGATCGATCCGTCCAAGCTCTCCGGCTCGGTCAAGTTCGGCGCGACAATCACCGTCGTCGATGAAGACACGGAGGAAGAGCGCACCTATCAGATCGTGGGCGAGGCCGAGGCCGATATCGAACGCGGCCTGCTCAACATTCGCTCGCCCCTTGCCCGCGCCATGATCGGCAAAGACGAAGGCGACAGCGTCGAGGTGAAAACCCCCGGCGGCCAGAAAAGCTATGAGATCCTCAGCATCCGCTACGTCTGAACACCACGGACAGGCAAATCGGGGACAGAATGCCGGAAGACCACGATAAACCGGAACCCTTGGGCCTATTCCTGCGCTCGGAGGAGGCCCCGCCTTTCGGCCCGACCGAAATGGTCGCGGCCCTTCTGGCGCTGGTCTGGGTGGTGGCGGTCATCGCCTATGCGCTGATGGCGCCCGAAGGCACGTCCGGCGGCCTCTTGGGCCTCGTGTTGACCTTGCTCGCCGTGTTCCTGCCGCTGGCGCTGATCTGGGCTGCCGTTACCACATTGCGCTCCGTCCGCGTGCTGCGGGCCGAGGCCGCGCGCCTGCAGGCCACGGTGGATGCCATGCGCAACGCCTATCTCCTCAGCCAGCAGACGCAGGCCGCCATCAAGCCCGCCGTCGAACAGCGCCTGCAAGAGGTGGCGCAGGTCGCCCGCGAAACCGCAGGCGTGCTGGCCTCCTTCCAGACGCGGCGCGACCCCGGCCTTACTGTGCCCTCGGCAGATCGCAAGGCGGCCCTCGTGCCACCGCCGCGCCCCGCAGCGCAAGAGGAACAGCCCACCCTTGCGCTGGGCACCCCGGCCGAGGATCTGCGCGCGCCCCTGTCCATCAGCGATTTCATCCGCGCGCTGAACTTTCCCGAAAACCCGGATGATCGCGAAGGCTTCCGCGCCCTGCGGCAAGCGCTTGAGGATCGCACCACCGCAAAACTGATCCGTGCCGCGCAGGATGTGCTGACGCTGCTGTCGCAGGAAGGCATCTACATGGATGACCTGATCCCGGAACGTGCAAGGCCCGAGCTTTGGCGCAAATTCGCCCAAGGCGAACGCGGCCGCGCCATCGCCGCACTGGGCGGTATCCGCGACCGGTCCAGCCTTGCGCTGACCGGGGCACGGATGCGCGAAGACCCGGTGTTCCGCGACGCGGGCCACCATTTCCTGCGCACCTTCGACAAGACGTTTCAGGAGTTCGAGGCGAACGCCTCGGATTCCGACCTTGCCGAACTGGCCGACACCCGCACGGCACGGGCCTTCATGCTGTTCGGGCGTGTGACCGGGACGTTCGACTGAACCGGGCATTGGATTGCCACGGCAATCCAGACAAAAATCTTCGAAGATTTTTGCAAATTTCTTCCAAGAAATTTGTTACCCCCTCGGCGCCGCCGCCCGCCGCAACCGGTCATTGATCGCCCGCCCCAGCCCCACCTCCGGCACCGGCGCAAAGGCGATGCGCCCGCCCGCGCCGGCACGCTGATCCGCCTCTCGCAGCACATGAAACAACCGCGCCGCCGCCTCCACCAGATCGCCCGTCTCCGACAGGCTCAGCGCAGCACCGGGGCAGGGGCCGAACCCGACCCAGACCTCGCCCGCTTCCGGCTCGTGCACGTCCAGCCGCACCGCCGCACCGGGCGCGTAATGGCTGGCCAGTTGCCCGGGCGCGTTGGGCCGCTCGGCGCTTCCCCCCGAAACCAGACCCACCCCCAGCACCGCCTCCAATGCCTCCACCGTCACTCCGCCGGGGCGCAGCAGGCTGGGTGCGCCGTCCAGCCCGAGGATTGTTGATTCCACCCCCACCGCACAGGCCCCGCCGTCCAGAATGCCCTCGATCCGCCCCGCCAAACCGGCGCGCACATGATCGGCCCGCGTGGGTGACACCTTCCCCGAGGGATTGGCCGAAGGCGCGGCCAACGGCCCGTCAAAGGCCCGCAGCAAGGCCTGCGCCAACGGATGCGCGGGCACCCGGATCGCCACGGTCTCCAACCCTGCCGTCACCAAGTCCGACAGCCCCGCCTCCGGGCGCAGCGGCAGCACCAGCGTCAAGGGCCCCGGCCAGAACGCCGCCGCCACCTGTTCTGCCCGCGCATCGAACCGCGCATAGTGCCGCGCCGCCGCCACATCCGGCACATGCACGATCAGCGGGTTGAACCTGGGCCGCCCCTTGGCATCGAAAATCCGCGCCACGGCACGATCCGACCGCGCATCCCCGCCCAGCCCGTAGACCGTCTCGGTGGAAAAGGCGACAAGCCCTTCCGCACGCAAGATTTCCGCCGCGCGGGCGATCCCTTGCGGGCTGTTGGTCAGGTCTTCGGTGGCAATCATGGCCCATGACCTCGCGCGTGACGCTGCGTAGGGGTTGAGAAGGGGATAGCGGTCTGTAAACCTTTGTCTGTCAGGTGCCATTACCCGTCACGGCCCGCTTTGCCAAGCGCCCCGCCCGTGCCGTATTCCGGCCCCCGGCATGTTAGAGGAACGACCCATGCCTTACCATGCGCCCCTTGCCGATTACGCCCTCCTGCTCACCCATGTGCTGGGTTATGGCCGCGTTGCGGCCACCCCGCGCTTTACGGAGGCCGGGGCCGACACCGCCACCGCCGTGCTGGCCGAGGCCGGGCGTCTGGCCGAAACCGTTCTCGCGCCGCTCAACCGTATGGGTGACAAGCAGGGCGCGCGGCTGGAAAACGGCATTGTCCGCACCCCGCCCGGCTTTGCCGAAGGCTACCGCGCCATTGCCGATGGCGGCTGGGTCGGCATGGCCGCAGCACCGGACAATGGCGGCATGGGCCTGCCCATGACGCTCGCCACCGCGGTGAATGAAATGATGTCGGGCGCCTGCCTTGCCCTGCAGATCAACCCCCTGCTGACTCAAGGCCAGATCGAGGCGCTGGAACATCACGGTTCTGATGCCATCCGCGCGACCTACCTGCCCAAGCTCACCTCGGGCGCATGGGGCGGCACGATGAACCTGACAGAGCCGCAGGCGGGCTCTGATGTCGGCGCGCTGCGCACGCGGGCAGAGCCGCGCGGGGATGGCAGCTATGCCATCACCGGGCAGAAGATTTACATCAGTTGGGGGGACTCGGATTTCATGCCGAACGTCTGTCATCTGGTGCTGGCCCGCCTGCCCGATGGCGCGCCGGGTTCGGCCGGGATCAGCCTGTTTCTGGTGCCGAAATTCATCCCCGATGCCGCGGGCAATCCGGGGCCGCGCAACAGCCTCTCGGTCGTGGGCCTTGAACACAAGCTGGGCCTACACGGCAGCCCCACCTGCGTGATGCAATATGACGGCGCGCAGGGCTGGCTGGTGGGCGAGCCGCACAAGGGCCTCGCCGCAATGTTCACCATGATGAACAACGCCCGCCTCGGCGTAGCGGTGCAGGGCGTGGGCATTGCCGAAGCCGCCTTTCAGCACGCGCTGGCCTATGCCGAAGGCCGCGTTCAGGGCCGCACCCCCACGGGCCGTGCGCCGATCACCGATCATGCCGATGTGCGCCGGATGCTGGCGCGGATGCGGGCGCAAGTCTTCTCAAGCCGCGCTATCTCCCTGTCCTGCGCGGTCGCCATCGACATGGCCCGCGCCACCGATGCCCCCGAATGGCACGCCCGCGCCGCCTTGCTGACCCCGATCGCCAAAGCCTACGGCACCGATACCGGGAACGAAGTCGCGCATCTGGGCATCCAGATCCACGGCGGCATGGGCGTGATCGAAGATACGGGGGCCGCGCAATTCGCCCGCGATGTGCGCGTGACCACGATCTATGAAGGCACCAACGGCATTCAGGCGATGGACCTTGTCGCCCGCAAGATGGCCGATGGCGGCGGCGCCGCGATGACCCTGCTGGATGAGGTGCAGGCCGGGGCCGAAGCCGCCCGCGCCACGCATCCCGATCTGGCCGGTGATGTCTGGCAGGCGGCCGAAGGCTTGCGCGACGCGACCGATGCCCTGCTGCAGCAAGACTTGACCGACCGCTTCGCCGGGGCCGCGCCGTATTTGCGCGCCTTCGCGCTGGTGCTAGGGGCAGATGCCCATCTGCGCGCCGCCCATGCGACCGGGGGCGCGCGGTCCGCGCTGGCCCGCGTGGCGATCCGCCGTCTGCTGCCCGAACACACGGCGCTGCTGGCCGAGGCGCGCGAAGGGGCCGCCCAACTCTACGCCCTGTCGCCCGAGGATCTGGCGGCGTGAAACTCGCCCCCGATCCCGGCGCAGACCCCGGCATCCGTCACCCCTTTGCCACCCCCCCTGCCGAGGGTGCGGCGGTCACAGTGGCCCCCGGCATCCTCTGGCTGCGCCTGCCGCTGCCCATGGCGCTGGACCATGTCAATGTCTACGCGCTGGACGACGGCGATGGCTGGACCATCGTCGACACCGGCTTCGCCTCGAACCGCGCCCGCGCCATCTGGCAGCGCTTGCTGGATGGCCCGCTTGGCGGGCGCCCGGTCAAACGCGTCATCGTCACCCACTACCACCCCGATCACATCGGCCTCGCCGGCTGGTTCCAATCACAGGGCGCGGAACTGGTCACCACCCGCACCAGCTGGCTTTATGCCCGCATGCTGGTGCTGGACGAACACGCCCTGCCCCTGCCGCAGGCGGTGGAGTTTCAGCGCCGCGCGGGGGTCTCTGCCGACCGCCTGCAAGCTTACGCCACCACACGCCCCTTCAACTTTGCCGATGTGGTGGCCCCGCTGACCCCCGGCTTCACCCGCATCAAGGACGGTGACCAGATCATCGCCGCAGGTCGCCGCTGGCGCGTGCGCTCCGGCGATGGTCACGCGCCGGAACATGCCACGCTCTGGAGCCTTGATGACGCGCTGATCCTTGGTGGCGACCAACTCCTTCCCGGCATTTCCGCCAATATCGGCGTCTACCCCACCGAACCCGATGCCGACCCGGTTTCCGAATGGCTGGACAGCTGCACCCGCCTTGCCACCTTTGCCACCGACGCACAGCTTGTCCTTCCCGGCCACAAACTGCCCTTCACCGGCCTGCCCCTGCGCCTGCGCCAGATGGCCGAAAACCACGAATCCGCGCTGGCCCGCCTGTTGGACCATCTGAAAACCCCGCAGGTCGCCGCCGATTGCTTCCTGCCGCTTTTCAAGCGCCAGATCGACGGGCCGGAATTCGGCATGGCGCTGGTCGAATCGGTGGCGCATCTGAACTGCCTTCTGCATCGCGGGCAGGTCACTCGGTCGCTCAACGCGCAGGGCGCGTGGCTTTGGCAGCGCATCCCGGGCTGAACACCCCCGCCGCCGCGTCAATCCGGCACCCCGGACAGCGCCGTAAGACGTGACATGGATACATGAATCAGCTATCTGGCCGGAAAGACGAAGAAAGGGAACCGACATGGCCGACCACAAGGACGACTTCAAACCCGGCAGCATGGATATCCGCGAGCAGGAAAAGACCTTCGTGGGTTTCCTCAATTTCACAAAATGGGGCGTGATCATCACCATCGCCATCCTGATCTTCATGGCGCTTGTGAACGCCTGACCGGCCCAGGCTTTTCAGCCCAAATTATTGGATCATCTCATGCTGCGCGCCCTTTTGTCTCTTCTCGCGCTTCTCACCCTTGCGGCCTGCGGGGCAGAGCCTGTCTGGGCACCGGAAGAGCGGGTTCAGGCCGCGCGCTATGTACATGATGGCCCGCCAGCGATCACGCTGTTCACCGTGATCAACAACCGTTCCAATTCCGGGGCGCATAGCGGGCTGATGATCAACGGGACGGAACGGATCATGTTCGATCCGGCGGGCACGTGGAACCATCCGCGCATCCCGGAACGCAATGATGTGCATTACGGCATCACCCCGCGCATCGTGAATTTCTACATCGACTATCACGCCCGCGAAACCTTCCGTGTGGTGGAACAGACGGTGGTCGTCTCGCCCGGTGTTGCCGCGCTGGTGGCGCAGCGGGCCAAGGCCTATGGTGCCGTGCCAAAGGCGCAATGTGCACGATCGGTGACCGATATCCTGCGCGGCGTGCCGGGGTTCGAGAATGTCCGCTCCACCTGGTATCCCAACAACATCATGGATGATTTCGCGACGATCCCCGGTGTCACCACCCGCGTCATCCGCGATGAGGATGCAGATAAGAACCACGGCGTCCTTCTGGTGCAGGCGGGCGAAGCGCCGCTTTAACCGAGCGTCGCCAGCAAGGCATAAAGAGTCACGCCACCCGCCAGAATGGCGGCCATGGTGCTGCGCGTTACCACCCCCACCGCCAGCGTGACCAGCGCCGCCGCCAGCCGCGCGGGATCTGTCTCGCCCCCTGTCGCGGGCGGCCACAGCACGCCGGGGGCCACCAGCGCGGGCAGCACTGCCACCGCCGTATAGCGCAAGCTGCGGGTCAGCCAGCCGGGCAGGGGCCGCGTGCCCAGTGTGCCCAGAAACGAAAACCGGATCGCATAGGTCCCCAGCGCCAGCGCGGGCAGCACGATCCAGAAGGTGGATTTGTCGATCATCCCCGCGCCTCGATCCAGCGGTCCAGCACCGCCCCCGTGGCCATCGCACAGCCCGCCGCGATCAGCAGCCCCGTCCCCCAAGGCAACCCGGCCAGCAGCAGCGACAACAGGATCGACACCCCCGCCGCCGCCAAATGCGGCACAGACCGCAGCATGGGTGCCACCATCGCCAGAAAGGTGATCGGCAGCGCGAAATCCAGCGCATATTCGGGGGGTATCGCCTTCCCGATCATCCCACCCACCAGACAGGCCAGAAACCACAAGGGCGCCACCGCCACCACCGCCCCAAAGAACACCGCGCGCTTTTCCATCGCGGTCATCTCTGGCCTGCGGTCAATCTCGGCCACTGTGGTAGCAAAGCTCTGGTCCACCAGAAAATAGGCCATCAGCGCCCGCGATCGCAGCGGCAGGCTGCCGAAATGCGGGGCCAGCGTGACCGAATACATCACCATCCGCAGGTTCACCGCCAGCGATGTCGCCAGCACCACCAAGGCGGGGGCATTTTCCTGCATCGTCTGCAACGCCGCGAATTGCGACGCCCCGGCAAAGACCGAGATGGAAAACAGCATCGTCTCGAACAGGTTCAACCCGGCCTCGGTCGCCACCACCCCGAACAAGAGCGCAAAGGGGCCGACGACAATCGTCATCGGCAGCGCGGCGATCAGGCCACGGACAAAGGCTTTGCGAACGGGGGTCATGCGGTCCTGCGCTTTACCTTGCGGCCCGATGGGCTTAGGCCAATGGGGGGCGAAGGTGAAGGGCGCATCGTGCGGATTTTCGGGGTCATTCTGGCGGGCGGGCAGGGCAGGCGGATGGGCGGGGCCGACAAAGCCATGCTGCCGCTGGCAGGCCGCCCCCTGATGGCTCATATCCTCGACCGGCTGGAACCACAGGTTGAACGGCTGGCCCTCAGCGCCAATGGCGATCCCGCCCGCTTCGCCGCCCTGCGCCTGCCCGTCCTGCCCGATGCGCGCTCCGAAGGCCCGCTGTCGGGCATCCTCGCCGCGCTGGATTGGGCCGCCCCTCTGGGCGCAACTGCCGTCGTCTCTGCCCCGACTGACGCGCCCTTCCTGCCCCCCGATCTGGTGCCGCGCCTGATCCTTGCCGGGGAATCCTCGGGCGGCTGCGCGCTGGCCCGCTCTGGCGGCAATGACCACCCCACCTTCGGCCTCTGGCCCGTCACCCTGCGCGAACCGCTCCGCGCCTTCCTCGCCAGCGGGGAAAAGCCCCGCGTCCGTGCCTTTGCCGATGCCCACCATGCCGCCCGCGCCGATTTCCCCGATGACGGGGCCTTCGCCAACCTCAACACGCCCGAAGACCTCGCCACCGCCGAGGCCCGTCTGAGGGGGGCAGCATGAAGGTCTATGGTGTCATCGGCTGGAAGAATTCGGGCAAGACCAGCCTGATGGAACGTCTGGTGGCCAACATCACCGCGCGCGGCTTTTCCGTCTCTACCGTCAAGCACGTCCACCACACGGTTGACCTTGACCAGCCGGGCAAAGACACCTTCCGCCACCGTCAGGCCGGCGCGCGCGAGGTGGTGCTGGCATCCAAGGACCGCTTCGCCCTGATGGTCGAACATCGCGGCCCGGAGCCTGACCTTGCCGCCGTGCTCGCCCGCCTTGCCCCCGTCGATCTGGTGCTGGTCGAAGGCTACAAGCGCGACAGCCACCAGAAGCTTGAGGTTTGGCGCGTCGATACCGGGCAAGACATGATCCAGCCCGGCGATCCCCTCATCCGCGCCGTGGCCAGCGATGCCCCCGGCCTCTCCCTCACCGTGCCCGTGCTGGACCTGAACGACACCGCCGCCATCGCCGATTTCATCCTGACGGAGGTCGGGCTGGATGCCCCCCGCTTCGACACCGTCGCCATCGTCGACTGGTCCGCCACCAACGGCCCGTCGCCTGCCCGCCCCTCGCCCGATGCCATCTGGATCGGCACCGCCACCGCGCAGGGCGAAATGGCGCACTACTTCCGCACAAGGGCCGAGGCGGAATCCCACCTCTCAACCCTGATCGCTGCGGAACAGGCCGCAGGCCGCCGCCTGCTGATCGGCTTCGATTTCCCCTTGGGCTATCCCACCGGCTTCGCTGCCCGCCTGACCGGTCAGGCCAACCCCCGCGCCCTCTGGCGCTGGCTGGCGGATCACATCACCGATGACGCCAACCGCAACAACCGCTTTGCCGTGGCCGATGCCATCAACGCAGGCCTAGGCGGCGGCCCCTTCTGGGGCCGCCCCGCCAGCCTGCCCCTGCCGCATCTGCCGGAACGCAAGGCCGTGGACTACCACGCCCTCGGCCTGCCGGAACGCCGCGCGGCGGAAACCCATGTTCCCCGCGCCCAGCCCGTTTGGAAACTGTTCACCACCGGCTCTGTCGGCTCGCAGGCCCTGATGGGGCTGCCCATGATCCATCGCCTTTCCCAACGCCCCGGCACCACCGTCTGGCCCTTCGATCCCGTCACCACCGCCCCCGTCGTGCTGGCCGAGGTTTACCCTTCGCTGCTGGCCCCCCTCGTGGCGCAGACCCCGGGCATCAAGGATGCCGCGCAAGTCACCCTCCTCGCCCGCGCGCTGTATCGCTTGTCCCAAAGGGGTGACCTCGCCACCCTCCTGACGCCCCCAAACCTGCCCCAGATCGCCGAGGAAGGCTGGATCCTCGGCGCAGGCCATGCCGATGCCTTGATTGCGGTGTTAAAGGAGACCTCATGATCCGCATCGAACAGGGCCTTCCCGAATATCTGCGCGCCGAAGCCGCCGTCCTCTATTGGCAGGCCTTCGGCGGCAAACTGGGCCGCGTCCTCGGGCCGGATGCCAAGGCGCTGGCTTATCTTGAACGCGTCATGCGCGCGGACACTGCCTCACGGCCTATGATCGCTCAGGCCTGCTTGTGGGCCTCGCTGGATTCAAATCCGCTCAAGGCAGCTTTGCCGGCGGGTCCGAAGCTGACCTGCGCGCGGTCTACGGCCCCATCGGCGGGCGCTGGCGGGCGCAGCTCCTGCGCCTTCTGGGCAATGATGCCGACAGCAGCCGCTTCCTTCTGGATGGCCTTTGCGTCAGCGATACCGTGCGCGGGCAGGGGGTCGGCACCCTGCTCCTTGAGGCCATCGTCGCCGAAGGCCGCGCCCGTGGCTACAGCGCCGTGCGGCTGGACGTGGTCGATACCAACGCCCGCGCGCGCGCCCTTTACGAACGGCGCGGCTTCGTTGTTGACCGGACCGAAGCCATCGGTCCCCTGCGCCTGATCTTCGGCTTCAGCGCCGCCCACACCATGATCCGCCCCATCTGACACGCGCCCTTCTGGCGACGATCCTGCAACAGCCCGCCTGCTTTGGGGGTATCGTTTCAGTTTCCCGGTGAAATCCATCAAATTTTCTGCATATTTTCTGGGCCAGCCAAAAAGGCGGCAAGCGGCCCCCGGGACGGGGTTTGTGACACACAACAAGACTATAGTGGGAACCGTGACATGCTGAATGAGTTCAAGACCTTTCTGATGAGAGGCAACGTGATGGACCTCGCCGTAGGTATCATCATCGGCGCGGCCTTCACCGCCATCGTGAACAGCCTCGTGGGGGATCTGATCAACCCGATCATCGGCCTGATTCTGGGCGGCATCAATTTTTCTGACATGTTCATCGATCTGTCAGGTACCAGCCCGGCATCGCTGGCGGCGGCCAAGGAATCCGGCGCAGCGGTCTTTGCCTATGGCGCCTTCATCACCGCGCTGATCA
The DNA here is from genome assembly GCA_013824045.1 of Rhodobacter sp. Lineage (GTDB taxonomy): Bacteria > Pseudomonadota > Alphaproteobacteria > Rhodobacterales > Rhodobacteraceae > Paragemmobacter. The sequence continues at coordinate 18,000 of PNND01000217.1, forward strand.
ACTTCGTGATCATCGGCTGGGTGGTGTTCATGCTGGTCAAGATGATGAACAAGCTGATGCCGAAAAAGGCCGAAGCCCCCGCCGCGCCGGCCGGCCCGACCGAACTGGACATCCTGCTGGAAATCCGCGACTCGCTGAAAAAGTAAGTCCGGCCACGGAACGACAAAGGCCGCGGGGCATTCCCCCGCGGCCTTTTGCTTTCAGATCGCCAGCGCTTCGGTCGGCGTGATCGTCGGCAACCCCAACGCCACGCCGACCGCCGCATAGGTCAGCTTGCCCGCATGGGTGTTCAGCCCCGCCAGCAGATGCTTGTCCTCGGCGCAGGCGCGCTTCCACCCCTTGTCGGCCAGCGCCAGCATGAAGGGCATCGTCGCATTGCCCAAAGCCAGCGTCGATGTCCGCGCCACCGCGCCGGGCATATTGGCCACGCAGTAATGCATGATCCCGTCCACCTCATAGATCGGGTCCTGATGGGTGGTCGCGCGGGAGGTCTCGAAACAGCCGCCCTGATCGATTGCCACATCCACCAGCGCCGCGCCGGGCTTCAGCTCTTTCAACTGCGCGCGGGAAATCAGCTTCGGCGCCGCCGCACCGGGGATCAGCACCGCCCCGATGATCATGTCGGCCTGCCGCGCCAACTCAATGGTCGTGGCCGCATCGGCATAGCCGCATTTGAACTGTCCGCCGAACACATCATCCAGATAGCGCAGCCGGTTCACCGACCGGTCCAGCACCGTGACATCCGCCCCCATCCCGGCGCTGATCTTGGCGGCATGGGTGCCCACCACCCCGCCCCCGATCACCAGCACCTTAGCAGGCAGCACACCCGGCACACCGCCCATCAGCACGCCGCGCCCGCCATTGGCCTTTTGCAGCGTCCACGCCCCCACCTGCGGCGCCAGCCGCCCCGCCACCTCGGACATCGGCGCCAAAAGCGGCAACCCGCCCCGGTCATCCGTCACTGTCTCATAGGCAATCGCAGTCACGCCCGATGCCAGCAGGTCATGGGTCTGTGCCGGGTCGGGCGCCAGATGCAGATAGGTGAACAGCACCTGCCCCGCGCGCAGCCGCGCCCGCTCCACCGCCTGCGGCTCCTTGACCTTCACGATCATCTCGGACCCTGCAAACACCTCTTCCGCCGTTGCCGCGATGCGCGCGCCAGCGGCGATGTAATCCGCGTCCTGAAATCCCGCGCCCACCCCGGCCTGCGTCTCCACCAGCACATCATGCCCATGCGCCACCGCCTCCCGCGCGGCATTGGGCGTCATGCCGACGCGAAACTCCTGCGGCTTGATCTCTTTCGGGCAACCGATCTTCATGCTTCATCCTCCCTGTCGGGCCAGACGGCCCGTGATGGGGAAAGTTTGGGTCACATCCGGCGCAAAGAGTGTGAATTCTGGATGACCTGCGGCCAGCCGCACGGTAGAATTCTGCGATGAACGCAGGTTTCGCGAAAGAATCCGCCACAATGTCCGAACTCGACGCAACCGACCGCCGCATCCTGACCGTGTTGCAGAAGGAAGGCCGCATAACCAATGCCGACCTGTCCGAACGGGTGAACCTCTCCCCCTCCGCCTGCCACCGCCGCACCCAACGGCTTGAGGAAGAGGGCTTCATCGCCGGCTACGTGGCCCTTCTGGATGCCCGCCGCCTCGGCCGCCCCACCACGGT
>PNND01000297.1 GCA_013824045.1 Rhodobacter sp.
GCCGTGCGCCGCGCGCCACCCTTGCTGTCCTTGCCAAACTGCTTGCGGATCGCCTCAAGCTCCACGCCGACCTGCTTCCACTGCCGCCGGTCGCTTTCCAGAAGGTCCGCCAGATCGGCCCGCTCCTTCATAAGCGCGTCCCGCTCGCGGATCAGCTCCATCTCCTCCAGCCGCCGCAAACTCCGCAGCCGCATGTTCAGGATGGCTTCCGCCTGTACCTCGGTCAGTTCCCCCTCACCATCGGGGGGGCCGACATAATCCTTCTCCGACATCGCGCGCTTGTGGTCTTTCGACCAATCCTCGGCCATCAGCGCGCGCTTCGGGTCATCGTCATACCGGATGATGTCGATCACCCGGTCCAGATTCAGGAAGGCAATGATAAAGCCTTCCAGCACCTCCAGCCGATGGTCGATCTTCTCCATCCGGTGCAGCGACCGGCGCTGCAACACATCGCGCCGATGGTCCAGAAACGCCCGCAGCACCTCTTTCAACGAACAGACCTTCGGCACCTTGCCATCAATCAGCACGTTCATGTTCAGGCTGAACCGGATTTCCAGATCGCTGTTCTTGAACAGCATCCCCATCAGCATGTCCGGCTCTACCGTCCGCGTGCGCGGCTCCAGCACCAGCCGCACATCATCAGCGCTTTCATCCCGCACATCGGCAAGGATCGGGATCTTCTTGGTCTGGATCAGCTCCGCCAGCTTCTCGATCAGCTTGGATTTCTGCACCTGATAGGGGATCTCGGTGACAACGATCTGCCACATGCCCCGCCCCAGATCCTCCACCTCCCACTTGGCGCGCAGCCGGAACGACCCCCGCCCCGTGCGATAGGCATCAAGGATATTGGCCTTGGGCTCCACCAGAACCCCGCCCGTCGGGAAATCCGGCCCCGGCACAAAGCCCACCAACTCATCGTCGCTGATCCCGGGATTGCCCAGCATCGCGTGGCAGGCCCCGATCAACTCATCAAGGTTATGTGGCGGAATGTTCGTGGCCATCCCCACGGCAATCCCGCTTGATCCATTGGCCAGCAGGTTGGGAAACGCCGCCGGCATCACCACCGGTTCTTCCAGCGTGCCGTCATAGTTCGGGCGGAAGTCCACGGCGTTCTCGGCGAGACCCTCCATCAGGGTCTCGGCAATCGCCGTCAGCCGCGCCTCGGTATATCGGCTCGCCGCCGGGTTATCCCCGTCGATATTGCCGAAATTCCCCTGCCCATCCACCAGCGGGTAACGAACGTTGAAATCCTGCGCCAACCGCGCCATCGCGTCATAGATCGCGGCATCGCCATGCGGGTGATAGTTCCCCATCACATCGCCCGAAATCTTGGCCGACTTCCGGAACCCCCCCGTCGCCGTCAGCCGCAACTCCCGCATCGCGTACAGAATCCGGCGATGCACCGGCTTCAAACCGTCCCGCGCATCGGGCAGCGCCCGGTGCATGATGGTGGAAAGCGCATAGGTCAGATACCGCTCGCCAATCGCGCGGCTCAGCGGTTCAGACACCTCGATGGGCTCGATCTTGGGGCTATCAGGCAGGTCAGACATGGATGTTGTGTAATTCGCCGCGCGCCATCGGTCCAGCCGAAACCACCATCCGCCGCGCCCGGTTCAGACATTGGTCGATGGTGCAAATTTTCTCAGCGACTCAACCGCCAGCCATGCTATGGCAAGCATCATTACAGCGTATGAGTCGGGTGTTAACCATGTTTCGCTACCTCGTCTTTTTCGGCGTCACCTTTTACCTCGTCCTTCTGATCGGCGGCGAAGATCGCGGCCAGCAGCGCATGGGTCTGCAAGGCGCCTATGATGTGGCGCTTGCCCCCGCCCTGCCCGCCCCAGAAACAGAAGCAGAAGCACAACCGGAAACGCAAACCGCCGCCGCCACCACTGCGCCGTCCGACACGCTGCGCATCCTGCCCGCGCCAGATCGCGCCACGATCCAACCCGCCAGCCTGACCAGCACGACAGCGGAACCCGCCTTCAACGATTTCAACAACCCCACCGTCATCCTGCGCTACATTACGGCCGACGCCGCAAATGTCCGCGACGCCGCCAGCCGGAGCGGATCGGTGATCGACCGGGTCGAACGCGGCGAGATCGTTCAGGTGGTCGAAGAGGTCGGCGATTGGGTCCATATCCGCATCGAAGGCGATGGGCTTGATGGCTTCGTCCACCGCCGCCTGATCTCTTCCGAGGCGCCTTCGCTCTCCACCCTCTCGCTCGGGCCGTCGGGCGACTAACCATCCTGCCATTGCCAAATCGCCTGACCTGCCGCTAAATCAAAGGCAAAGCGGCAGAACAAAAATCAGGCGGCAGGCACATGCGTTCCATCCTCATCACCGGATGCTCTTCGGGCATCGGCTACGACGCCGCACATGCCCTCAAGGCGCGCGGCTGGCGGGTCTTTGCAACCTGCCGCCAGCAGGGCGATTGCGACCGCCTCATCAGCGAAGGGCTTGAAAGCTTCCCCCTCGACCATGCCAGCGAAGCCAGCCTCGAAGCCGCAGTGGCCGAGACGCTGAACCGCACCGATGGCAAGTTGGATGCTTTGTTCAACAACGGTGCCTTCGCCTGCCCCGGCGCCGTGGAAGACCTGCCGCGCGGCGCACTGCGCGAAATTTTCGAGACGAACTTCTTCGGCTATCACGATCTGACCCGCCGCCTGATCCCCACCTTCCGCGCCCAAGGTCATGGCCGCATCGTCAACTGCTCCTCCGTCCTCGGCCTTGTCGGGGCCAAATGGCGCGGGGCCTATGTCTCCACCAAATTCGCGCTCGAAGGCCTGTCCGATGTCCTCCGCCTCGAAATGCAGGGCACCGGGATCGAGGTCATCCTCATTGAACCCGGCCCCATCGGCACGCGCATCCGCCAGAACGCCATCCCGCATTTCGAAAAATGGATCGATTGGGAAAACTCCGCACGGCGCGACGAATACAGTGCCCTTCTTGACCGTCTCTACAAGCCAGACGCGAAGAAAGACCGCTGGGAACTCCCCGCCTCCGCCGTCACCGCCAAGCTGATCCACGCTGTCGAATCCCCCCGGCCCCGCGCGCGTTACTACGTCACCACGCCCACCCACCTCGCCGGGTTCTTCAAACGCATCCTGCCCACCCGCCTGCTCGACCGCGTCATCGCCAAAGGCTGATCCTCCGGCCCGCGCGGCAAAACGCCCGCCCCCGGCAAATTGCCCTTTGGCTTTTCCGCCAATCCCCCCTAGATCACCCGCAGCGCATCAGGGGGAACCGCCATGCTGTCAGACCCGCTCTTCATCATCGCCGCCATTGCCGCCCTTGCGGTGCTGGCCATCCTGATGATCGGTATCGGCGGCTTCGCCAAGGGCGGCGATTTCAACCGCAAGCACGCCAACCGCATCATGCGCTACCGCATCATCGCGCAGGCCGTGGCCGTGGCCCTGATCATCGCCTTCGCCTATCTGCAATCCACGAGGTAACCGATGGTCGTCCTGTCCAAGATCTACACCAAAACCGGCGACGCCGGTGAAACCGCGCTCGGCAACGGCGCCCGCGTGGCCAAACATGCCACCCGCGTCTCGGCCTATGGCACCGTGGATGAAACCAACGCCACCGTCGGCCTCGCCCGTCTCCATGCCGATGCCGACATGGACGCCGCCCTTGCCCGCATCTCGAACGATCTCTTCGATCTTGGGGCCGATCTCTGCACCCCCGACATGCACCTTGATGAAACCCTCCCCTACACCCCCCTCCGGATGCAAGAGGCGCAGGTCATCCGGCTGGAACGCGAAATCGACGTGATGAATGCCAAGCTGCAACCGCTGCGCTCCTTCATCCTGCCGGGCGGCTCGCCCTTGGCCACTTACCTGCACCTCTGCCGCACCGTCTGCCGCCGCGCCGAACGCCTCACCGTGGAACTCGCCACCATGGAATCGGTGAACCCCGAGTCGGTGAAATACCTCAACCGCCTCTCCGACTGGTTCTTCGTCGCAGGCCGCATCGCCAATAACGACGGCAAGGATGATGTCCTCTGGGTGCCCGGACTGACCCGCGAAGGCTGACCCGCCAGAAAAACGCGACGTCCCGACGCGGTTTGCTGTCGTATTTGATCTGTTGCAACCCGGTCGGACGGTCTAGTTACCCTATCGAGAGCTTGGGATAAGGCCCGCACTGCCGGGCCGACAAAAGGAGATACGCGATGAAGGTCCTCGTGCCCGTCAAACGTGTGATCGACTACAACGTGAAAGTCCGCGTCAAGGCGGATGGATCGGGCGTCGATCTCGCCAACGTCAAGATGTCGATGAACCCCTTCGACGAAATCGCCGTCGAAGAGGCGATCCGGCTGAAGGAAAAGGGCATCGCGACCGAAATCATCGTCGTCTCCATCGGCGTGAAACAGGCGCAGGAAACGCTCCGCACGGCGCTCGCCATGGGTGCCGACCGCGCGATCCTGATCGAGGCGACCGATAACGTGCACACCGATATCGAACCCCTCGCCGTCGCCAAACTGCTTGCAGGCGTTGTCAAGGAAGAAGGCCCCGGCCTCGTCCTCTGCGGCAAGCAGGCCATCGACAATGACATGAACGCCACTGGCCAGATGCTTTCGGCCCTGCTGGGCTGGTCGCAGGCGACCTTCGCCTCGGAACTCGCCGTCAACGGCGACACCGCCACCGTCACGCGCGAAGTCGACGGCGGCCTGCAGACCATCGCCGTCAAGATGCCCGCCATCGTGACCGTCGACCTGCGCCTGAATGAACCGCGCTATGCCTCGCTGCCCAATATCATGAAGGCCAAGGCAAAACCGCTCGCCGCCAAGACGCCCGCCGATTACGGCGTCGACGTGGCCCCGCGCCTGTCGGTCGTAAAAACCGTGGAACCCGCAGGCCGCAAGGCCGGCGTCAAGGTCGGCTCCATTCAGGAACTGATCGCAAAACTCAAAGACGAAGCAGGGGTGATCTGATGGCCGTTCTTCTTCTCGCCGATGTGAATGACGGGCAGCTTGCCACCGATGCCGTGGCGAAAACCCTCTCTGCCGTGGCCTCTCTGGGCGACGTGCATCTCCTGATCGCAGGCACTTCCGCCGCCGCAGCGGCCGAGGCGGCCAAGCTTTCTGGCGTGGCCAAGGTTCTGCACGCCGATGACGCCGCCTTCGATCACGGCATGGCCGAATCCACCGCTGCCCTGATCGCGGGTCTGGCGGGCGGCTACAGCCACATCGCCGCCGCCGCCACCGCCTTTTCCAAGAATGTGCTGCCCCGCGTGGCCGCCCTTCTCGACGTGATGGTCATCTCCGACGTGACCGCCGTCATCGACGCCGACACCTTTGAGCGCCCCATCTACGCGGGCAACGCCATCCAGACCGTGAAATCGGCGGATGCGAAAAAAGTGTTCACCGTCCGCACAGCCTCTTTCGCCGCAGTGGGCAACACCGGCGCGGCAGCCGTCGAAAAGATCGCCGCCTCAGCCGATGCCTCGCTGTCGAAATGGGTCGAAGACAAGGTCGCCGCCTCTGACCGCCCAGAGCTTACCTCCGCCGGCATCGTCGTGTCGGGTGGCCGTGGCGTGGGCTCGCAGGCCGACTTCGCCCTGATCGAGAAACTGGCCGACAAGCTCGGTGCCGCTGTCGGCGCCTCGCGCGCGGCGGTTGACTCCGGCTATGCCCCGAACGATTGGCAGGTCGGCCAGACCGGCAAGGTCGTCGCCCCCACGCTCTACGTCGCCGTGGGCATCTCGGGCGCGATCCAGCATCTGGCGGGGATGAAGGACTCCAAGGTCATCGTCGCCATCAACAAGGACGAAGAGGCCCCGATCTTCCAGGTCGCCGATTATGGCCTCGTGGCCGATCTCTTCACCGCCGTCCCGGAAATGATCGAAAAGCTCTGATCCCGCCGCAGGCCGGATCGTCAAAGGGGCGCGGGGTAAAACCCGCGCCCCTTCTGCTTCACACCATCCCCCGCAACACCGGCAGCAAGGCCGCCGCCGCATCCTCATGCGCCGCGACGCCCAGCAGGCCCCGCGCCGCAGGCTCTGCCATCGCCGGAAACACCATCCCCTCCAGCCCCCTCCACCGCGCTGGCGCTCCGGGCGTCACCGTCACCAGCGCGTCCGCCCGCTCCATCGCGGCCTCCAGCATCGCCGCATCCACCAGCACCGGCTCTCCCATCGGCGCATTCCGGCGCGGCCCGGGGGCCTGCTCGCCCATCCAAAGCAGCACGGTCTTCCCCCGGATGCTCGCCAGCAAGGCCCCCATCCGGGCATCCCAGGCCGCCCGCAACTCATCCGCCACCAGCGCAAACCGCTCCGGTCCCGCCTCGAACAGCGACCGCAGCATATGGCGGGTAAAGCTGAAATCCGTGAAATCCACCCCGCGATAGATCGCCTGCAACACGGGTGACGCCTTCAGAAAGCGGTCATTCCGCCGCTGATGCACCGTGTAAAGCCGATTGGTCAGGTCCGCCGCACCGGGCACCTGCACCACCGTCACCACCGCGCGCGAAACGATCTCCATCACCGCCGGATCGTTCAGCCAGGCATCCGGCCCCGCATTGGGGCAGCCCAGATTGACCACCGGCATATCCAGCCCCGCCTCCAGCAGCGCCGGATAGGGCTGCGGGATATAGCGGCCATAGGCCTCGATCCCGCCCAGAACCACCGCATAGCGCCCATTCAGTTCACGCCGCGGCCCGCGAAACAGCAACCGCGACCGCCCATAGCGGCACGGCATGTAATCCAGCGACGCATCGCCCAGATACGCATAGGTCATCATCAACCCCACAATCACTTCACCCAGCACCAAGGCTGCCCGGCAAAGATGAACAAAAGGCTAAAGTCGCAATTCGCGGCAATCTTTCCGCATCTCGCGCCACCCGCCACGTCTTGCGCCCATCCGCCCCGGAAGCCTAATGTCGCCCCTGACAGAAGGAGCACGAAAATGGCAGAGATCCGCACCGTCGGCATCGTGGGCGCAGGTCAGATGGGCAACGGCATCGCCCATGTCTTTGCCCTTGCCGGCTATGACGTGCTTCTGAACGACATCGCACAAGACAGCCTCGACAAGGCCATCGCCCTGATCGACCGCAACATCGAACGCCAAGTCACCCGCGGCAAGGTGTCCGCCGACGACAAGGCCGCCGCCATGGCCCGCATCAAGACCACGCTCAAACTCGCCGACCTCGGCAGGACCGATCTGGTGATCGAGGCCGCCACCGAACGCGAAACCGTCAAGCAGGCGATCTTCGAGGATCTGCTTCCCCACCTGAAACCCTCCACCATCCTGACCTCCAACACCTCGTCGATCTCCATCACGCGGCTGGCCTCCCGCACCGACCGGCCGGAAAAATTCATGGGCTTCCACTTCATGAACCCGGTGCCGGTGATGCAGCTCGTGGAACTGATCCGCGGCATCGCCACCGATCAGGAAACCTGGGACACGCTCCACGCCGTCGTCCGCAAACTGGGCAAGACCGCCGCCAGCGCCGAAGATTTCCCCGCCTTCATCGTGAACCGCATCCTGATGCCGATGATCAATGAGGCGGTCTATACGCTTTACGAAGGCGTGGGCTCGGTCAAATCCATCGACGAATCTCTCAAACTCGGCGCCAATCACCCGATGGGCCCGCTGGAACTGGCCGATTTCATCGGCCTCGACACCTGCCTTGCCATCATGAACGTGCTGCATGACGGTCTGGCCGACACAAAATACCGCCCCTGCCCGCTGCTGACAAAGTATGTCGAGGCCGGTTGGCTCGGCCGCAAAACCCAGCGCGGGTTCTACGATTATCGTGGCGAAACCCCTGTCCCCACCCGCTGAGAAAGCGGAAACTGACGCAGTTTCCGCGCCGATTTCTGACGCAGAAATCGCCCTCCGCCGTCACGCAAAAGGGCGACCAAAGGTCGCCCCACCCGGAATTTGCGTCAAATGCCGCCGCGATTTTTGCGTCAAAAATCGCGCGTCACCGGACTTATTCATCTCGAACAGCGACGATGCGGCAGGGCATATCCAGCGTCAGCAGATCCTTGGTCATGGACCGATAGGCATAGGTCCGGCGGGTGTAATACCAGCACCAGTCGGCGGCCCGCTGAATTGCCGCAGGCCCATTCTTCATCCCGCTCGATGATCCCCATGTGTCATAGGGGCTGATCGCAAAGGCCCCCGGCCCATCCGTGGTCTGCCAGGTAACATAGGCCTGAAACAGATCAGGCGGCACAGCAAGAACACCGTCAGGCGGCAACGGATCAGCAAGCTGCCTGTGCGTCACCACGCAGGCCGATTCCTGCGGCCGCCGCGCGGCGTTGCAGCGCAAAAGCGCAATCGCGTCGCCGGCCTCGGGCCATCCGGCCCGGTTGGCGTATTCGTCCGCCAAGCCATCTGTCCCCGCACGTGCACCATGCAGGTGGTTTGGAAGGATCGGGCCAAAAACGGGGTCACGCGGCGTGTTCGCAACGCGCACCAGCCGCGCCTGTTCTGCCGGTGCCAGTTCGGTCAACTCGACAGTGAAGGGCGCAGGATACAGTTTTGCCCTCGGTCGCAGGTCGACGATCTCGGTCAACCGCAGGTAAAGACAGGGGGGAGAAATACCCGGCGTGAAAGTCGGCTCTGCAGCGCGGCGTGCCTCGCAATCGACCAGACCGTTCTGCCGTGCCGAGCGCCATCCCCCGGCCCGGCTGGCCGCGCGCACTCCGTATCCCCAGGCATTCGCCCCACCCACAACCACCAGATGACGGGTGTATGGCCGAGAAAGCCCTGCCACGTTCCGCGCCATGGCTGGCGTCAACACTGGCTCGCTGCGGGTCCGGTCCCATGCCACGGGCACGCGTTCGGCCACGATGCTGCACCCGTCGCCACATCGCGCCAGCGCATAGGTCCGCGCCAGCGCCAAGGTCCGCGCCCCTGTCCAAAGGCCAGAACGCCCCTCAGGCCCCACAGCAAAAGCACCAAAGTAATCCGTACCCTGCAAGGCCGCGCGCGTCAGGTCGGCCGCGGATGGCGCAAGATCAGATGCGGGCAAGCTTTGCCCCTCTTCGCCGTAATACAGAAACACCCCGCCCGTTTCAGGCGACGGTTCGGCCATCGGTTCGAAATAGCCAAGAAAGTACAACGCCGGCAGCCCAAGCACGACGGCGATGATGGCCAGCAGACTGCGAGGATCAATGGATTTGATGACGGATACCATGCCATGTACATGGCTTCAAAAACCGGCGCCAACATGGAAGACTCTGTCTGACCCTATGGCCTGTTTATGGCAGCGCCCGCTCAGCTTGCCAAAAGATTTAACCCGCGCCCGGGCGCGTCTCGACCCTTGGCAGCGGAAAGGAAAACCTCAGCCGCCTATTTCTTCAAACTCAGCGTATGCTCGCGCAACCACGCCAGAAACCCGCGCGGGTTGCCTTCCCACTTCTTCAACTCCTCCGCCGGGATCGGCACACCGATCACGGGCCGCGTCGGCTTGAACAGACAGCGCTTGATCTCATAAAGCAGCAGTCCCTGCCGGATCGTGTCGCTGATCTTGTTGGCGATCAGGAAGGCCCGGCTGTTCTGGCCGGGAAAGAACACCGGCAGGATCGTGGCCCCCGAGGATTTCACGATCTTGTGGGTGAACACATTCCACTCGCTCTCCACCGCCGGCCCCCACCAGCCCTCGCTCATCGCCACCTTGCCAGCCGGGAACAGGATGATCACCCCCCCCGCCTTCAGATGCTTCATCGTCTCATCCCGCATCTGCAGGCCCAATTCCCGCGCGTTGTCCTCATGCGGGAAGGGCACGGGGATCATGAACTCTTCCACTTCCGGGATTCCCGTCAGCAAGGACCGCGTCAGGATCTTGAAATCCGACCGCACCCGCGTGACCATCTCGGCCAGCACCATCCCATCCACCAATCCCGACGGGTGGTTCGAGACCACCACCAGCGGCCCGGTCTTGGGGATCAGCGCAATCTCCTCGGGCGGCGTCTGGATGGTGATCCCCATCTGCCGGATCGCCTTGGGCCAGAAGGGCGCGCCCACGGGTGCCCCCGTCCGTTCGAAATCCCGGATCAGCTTCAAAAGCGTCACCTTCGCCGTCAGCCATTCCAACGACCGGATCGTATTGGCCTTGAACGGGTTCTTGAACGTCCCTGCATAGGACAGGCGGCGCATGTCATAGGGGCGTTCCGCCCGCTCCACCCTGCGGCGGGCAAGTTCCTCTTCGCTCACCTCAAGGCTGCGGAGATCTTCGCTCTGCGACGTCTCGGTCACGGCGGCTTTGCCTTTCGCGTCTGACGCGCCTCAGTAGTCCTCGCCGAAGCGGTTTGCAACAAGCGCCTCCAGCGCATCGGCAAGCTTCTCCGCTTCCGCCCCTTGCGTCGCAACCTCGATGGCCGTGCCGCGCGATGCCGCCAGCATCAGCAAGCCCATGATCGAATCCCCCGAAACGGTCATCCCGTCCTTGGTCACCCGTGCCTGTGCCTCGTGGCTTTCCACAACTTCCACAAACTTGGCCGAAGCCCGCGCATGCAGGCCCTTTTCATTGATGATCCGCAAAACCCGTCCGGTCATTTTCCCCAGCTCACGTCCCGCCGCCTCGGCCTATGCGCCACCGCCAAGGTCCAGACTGTTGATATACTTCCGCCCCGCGTCAAGCGCCGCCGCTACAGCCTCCGAAACCGTCAACTCGCGCGATTTGGCCAGCTTGATCAGCATGGGCAGGTTCGCGCCGTACACAATGCGCCGGTCCTGCCCGCTGCAGGCCATCAGCGACAGGTTGGATGGCGATCCTCCGAACATGTCGGTCACCACCACCACGCCCGCGCCCGTGTCCACCGAATCCGCCGCCGCGCAGATTTCGGCCTGCTTGGCGCTGCGGTCATGGTCATCTTCGATGGCGATGGCACGCACAGCATCCTGCTTGCCCACGACATGCTCCACCGCCGACAGGTATTCCCGCGCCAGCCCGCCATGTGCCACGATCACAATGCCGATCACGCGCCCGTCACCCCAGTGGCCAAGGGCGGCTCAGATGCCGCCCTGCGTTCCAGTTCCCGGTGACGTTTTGACACCGGCCAGCCCGCCTCTGCAAGCGCTTTGGCCAGAATTTCTGCAACTGCAACACTGCGGTGCTGCCCGCCTGTACAGCCGAACCCGATGGCAAGATGGGCCTTGCCCTCTTCCACCATAGCCGGAAGCAGAAAGGTGATCAGATCGCTCAACCTTTCGTAGAATTCGGCAAACCGCGCATCCCCCCGGATATAGGCCTCCACCGCCGCATCGCGCCCGTCCAGATCGCGCAGGGCCTGCTCCCAATAGGGATTCCGCAGGAACCGGCAATCGAACACCATATCCACTCCACGCGGCATCCCCCGCTTATAGCTGAAGCTCTGCAGCGAGACCGCCAGCCGCTCGCCCACACCCGGATCGAACCACTGCGCCAGCTCCGCCTTCAGGTCATGCGGGCTCATCTCGCTGGTGTCGATCAGGTGATCTGCACGCGCCCGGATCGGGGCCAGCAGATCGATCTCGCGCGCCACCCCTTCCGCCGGCGTCTCGGCCGGGGCCAGCGGATGCCGCCGCCGCGTCTGGCTATAGCGCTGGATCAGCACCGATGCCGCGCAATCCACATAAACCACTTCCAGCGCCACCCGCGGATCACGCGTCAACGCGTCGATCAACTCGATCAGCGCGGCTACGTTGAAATCCCGGTTCCGCACATCAAGGCCCAGCGCGATGGGCCGCCCCAAAGGCGCGCCCTCGATCAATCTCGGCACAAGGCTCAGGGGCAGGTTGTCGATCACCTCATACCCAAGATCCTCCAGCGCATCGATCGCAGTCGACCGCCCGGCCCCCGAAGGCCCGGTCACCAACACCAATCTATGCTCCTGCTGCGGCATTCCATCCTGCATGGCAGATGTGTCCGTCATTCCCGTCGCCCAGCCGTGACATAGAGCAACAGTGAAGCCGGGAAATGGGGCCCAACCTGCCCAAGCACAAGGTCCACTGTACGTCCGAGGTAGGAAACCTTACGTCGCGGCGGCAGGCGCATCGCCTCCGTCTGTTCAAGATCGACCGCCAGCACCACCTCAGCCCCCTCAACAGGATCGGCATTCAGCAGGCCCACCCCTCGTGCCTCGATCATTCCCCGGATTGTCGGCGGGCACGCGGCCCAAAGCGCCCCATCCCGCAGCGAAAGCGCCACCTGATCATCCGCGACCAGCCGCGCGCCCAGCGCCATAAGCTGCAAACCCAGCGCCGATTTGCCCGCCCCCGAAGGCCCAATGATCAGAATGCCCCGCCCCTCGACCGCCACGCAGGTCGCATGCAGCAGCAGCCCGTCGCCGGTCACACCGGCAGACCGACCACAAACCGCGCGCCCAGCGGATCAGAGGTCACATCCGCATGGGTCGGGCGGATGTTCTCGGCCCAGATCACGCCGCCATGCGCCTCGACGATCTGCTTGGAAATCGCCAGCCCTAGCCCCGAATGTTCGCCGAACTGGCCCTGCGGGCGCTCGGAATAGAACCGCTTGAACACCTTGGTCAGCGCCTGTTCCGGAATGCCCGGCCCCGTATCCTCGACCACGATCAGCACCCGGTTCTCACGCCGCCGCGCCCAAACGCGCACCGCATCGCCATCCTCGCAAAAGCTGATCGCATTGGTGATCAGGTTCACAAAGACCTGCGCCAGCCGCGCCTCCAGCCCCCGGATCATGATCGCGTCGGGCGGGAAGTCGGTGATGAACTCGACGCCCTTCTCATTCGCCTGCTGGCCCAGATATTCCGCGATATTGGTCAGGGTGCGGACAAGGTTGAACTCCTCCTCCTCCTCCTTCACCAATTCGCTGTCCAGACGCGACGCGTTGGAAATATCGCTCACCAGCCGGTCCAGCCGCCGCACGTCATGCTCGATCACGTCCAGAAGCTTGTTCTTCTGGTCGTCCCGCTTCGCCAGCCGCATCGTCCCAACCGCCGACCGCAGGCTTGCAAGGGGGTTCTTGATCTCATGCGCTACATCCGCCGCGAACTGCTCATTCGCGTCGATCCGGTCATACAATGCCGTCACCATGCCGCGCATCGCCACCGACAGCCGCCCGATCTCATCCGGCCGCGCCGCCAGATCAGGAATCCGCACCCGCCCCGGCGCCATCTTGCGCGCATCCCGGTCACGGCCCAGCTCCGCCGCCGCCGCCAGATCCGACAGCGGATTGGCAATGGTCGAGGCCAGCACAAGGCTCAGGCCAAAAGACACCATCAGCGACACGATAAAGATCAGCAGAACCTGCTCCCGCTCGCTGCGCACCAGCAAATCGATCCCGGCCTGATCGCCGCTCAGCGCAACCACCGCCAGAACCTGCCCGTTCACCGTCACCGGCTGCGCCACGGCAAACAGCCGCCCGCCATCCGCCGCGCGCCCGTCGATCCGCACCCCTTCGCCCTTCAGCGCCGCAGGCAGCAACGTCTGTACCAGCGCAAACCCGTCCGCCGCAGCGGCATCCGGCTCTGCGCCCGACACAAGATTGCGCACCCCGTTCCATGCCCCGGTCAGCGTGTCGACGATCGGTGTCGGTCGCGTCGCAATCGCCGTGGGCTCCGCGCCCATGCGCCGCGCCGCAACGGTGCCATCCGCCGCCACCGCAAAGGCCTCAACCCCCGGCGGCACCTGCACACCCTCTAGCACACGCGACAGCCGGGCCGCATCCATCGGCCCCGGCGCCTCGGCCGCCACCGCCTCGAACACATCCGAAACCAGCGCCGCCTCGTTCACCAGCGCCTCGCCGCGCAGCGTGACAAGCGTATCGCGGAACGGGTTCAGAAACAGCACGCCCCCCGCAAGCACCAGCAGCGCCAGCAGGTTGAACAGGATGATCTTCCGCGCCAGCGGCGACCGGTTCAACGACACCAGCCCCCGCCGATCCCGGCTTGCGCGCAAGGCAGGATCGACCAGCCCCTCACCCGAGGTCCAGTCTTCTCCAAGGATAACGTCGCCCGAACGGGCCGGGCGACCATCCTTTCCCATGCGTGGTGCTGCGGTCATTTACTCTTCGTTGTAGCGATAGCCGATTCCATATAACGTCTCGATGGCCGAAAAGTTGTCGTCCACCGCCCGCATTTTTTTCCGCAGCCGCTTGATGTGGCTGTCGATGGTGCGGTCGTCCACGTAAACCTGATCATCATAGGCCACGTCCATCAGCTGATCCCGGCTCTTCACGAACCCGGGCCGCTGGGCCAGTGCCTGCAGCAGCATGAACTCCGTCACCGTCAGCGCCACGTCCTGACCCTTCCAGGTCACCGAATGGCGCAGCGGGTCCATGCGCAGGTTGCCCCGCTCCATGATCTTGGTCTCTTCCGTCACCGCCACTTCGCCACTGGCAATCGCATCCTGCCGGCGCAGCAGCGCCCGGATGCGTTCCACCAGCAGGCGCTGGCTGAACGGCTTCTTCACATAGTCATCCGCGCCCATGCGCAGACCCAGAACCTCGTCGATCTCGTCATCCTTGGATGTCAGAAAGATCACCGGCATGCTGGTTTTCTGCCGCAGCCGCTGCAACAGGTCCATCCCGTCCATGCGCGGCATCTTTATATCCAGAACCGCCATGTCCGGCAGCCGACGGTTAAACGCGTCCAGCGCCGATTGCCCGTCATTATATGTCTCTACTTCAAAGCCTTCGGCTTCCAAGGTCATTGCGACGGATGTCAGGATATTCCTGTCATCGTCGACAAGCGCGATCCTTGCCATGCTGATTTCCCTACTCTGCCCGTGTGTCATTGATTTTTTGTTTTGTGGGGCATGATCATTTTTCCATCGCAGGGAATCAACCGATATGTGCGAATCGCGTCATCTGTGGGGCGCAACCGTCGCGGAAAACCCACAGAAATGGCGAAATTGCCGCACATTCCCGCTCTGCAGGCAGGATTGTATCCACTGGTTGCGCTAAACTCGCGATGGTTGCGCTAACTGTGCGAAAGCGTCCTGTTCCATGCGGTAAACGACGTGTTATAGCAATTTTATGTCGCGGCCGATTTGGCCCGGACGCGACATCTGCCCCTTGGCCCGGGCAGGACTTCACTGGAACGGATACGGCCGGTGCAATCCCGGTCACAGGAGCTTGCAGGATGACGAACGGACGCGTGAACCCCGCGCAGGAATTGGCACATCAAGGCATTACCGGCCTCGGCAACGTCTATTACAACTTCCCCGAACCCGCCCTGGTCGAAGCTGCGGTCACCCGCGGCGAAGGCAGGCTGGGCATCGGCGGTGCCTTCCTCGTCTCCACCGGCCAGTTCACCGGCCGCTCGCCGAAGGACAAGCATGTTGTCCGCACCCCGTCGGTCGAAAACACGATCTGGTGGGAAAACAACGCCCCCATGCCGCCCGAAGGCTTTGATCGGCTCCATGCCGACATGCTGGCCCATATGCAGGGGCGCGACTATTTCGTTCAGGATCTCTACGCCGGGGCAGACCCCGTCCATCGCCTCGATGTGCGCGTCGTCACCGAACTGGCTTGGCATGGCCTCTTCATCCGCCACGTCCTGCGCCGCCCCGCCCGGGCCGAACTCGATACCTTCGTCCCCGAATGGACCATCATCAACTGCCCCAGCTTCAAGGCCGACCCGGCCCGCCACGGCTGCCGCAGCGAAACCGTCATCGCCTTCCAATTCGACAAGAAGCTGATCCTGATCGCCAACACCGCCTATGCGGGCGAAAACAAGAAATCCGTTTTCACCCTGCTCAACTACCTGCTGCCCGAAAAGGGCGTGATGCCGATGCATTGCTCGGCCAACCACGCCATCGGCAACCCGGTCGACACGGCGGTGTTCTTCGGCCTCTCCGGCACCGGCAAGACCACGCTCTCCGCTTCGCCCGACCGCACCCTGATCGGTGACGATGAACACGGCTGGTCCGATCGCGGCTCCTTCAATTTTGAGGGCGGCTGCTACGCCAAGACCATCAACCTCGACCCCGAGGCCGAACCCGAAATCTACGCCACCACCCACCGCTTCGCGACTGTGGTGGAAAACATGGTCTATGATCCCGAAACGCTTGAACTTGATTTCAACGATGACAGCCTGACCGCCAACACCCGCTGCGCCTATCCGTTGGACTACATCTCTAACGCCTCCAGCACCGGCCTTGGCGGGCATCCCAAGAACATCATCATGCTCACCTGCGATGCCTTCGGTGTGCTGCCGCCCATCTCGCGGCTTACCCCTGCGCAGGCCATGTATCACTTCCTGTCCGGCTTCACCGCCAAGGTCGCCGGCACCGAACGCGGCGTGACCGAACCGCAACCCACCTTCTCCACCTGCTTCGGCGCGCCCTTCATGCCGCGCCGGCCTGAAGTGTATGGCAAGCTCCTGCAGGCCAAGATCGCCAAGCACGGCGCCACCTGCTGGCTGGTGAACACCGGCTGGACCGGCGGCGCTTTCGGCACCGGCAAGCGGATGCCGATCAAGGCCACCCGCGCCCTGCTCTCTGCCGCCCTCGATGGCTCGCTCGGCACCGTGGACTTCCGCCGCGATCCGAATTTCGGCTTCGAGGTGCCGGTCGCCGTGCCGGGTGTGGACGCCACGCTGCTGAACCCGCGCAACACATGGGCCGATCCGGTCGCTTATGATGCGCAGGCCGCGAAACTGGTGGACATGTTCTCCAAGAACTTCGCCCAATACGTGCCCTTCATCGACGATGACGTGAAGGCCGCAGCCATCGGCTGACACTATGAAAAGGGCCGGGACATTTCCTGCAAATGTCCCGGCCCTGATCCTTCCATAAAGGATCCTGAATTTTCGCAGAAAATTCGTCCCCCTACATCACCGCCTGCCGCACCAGATTAAGCCCGGTCAACACCAACAACACCTGCGTCCACCGCCGGAACTGGAACTGATTCAACCGGTCCTGCAGCTTGTATCCGGCAAACATCCCCGCCATCGCGGGCACCACCAGCGCGGCGGAAAAGCCAAGGCTGGCCGCATCCGCCACCCCGGTCCGCAGATGCGCCACCAAGAGCGCCACCGCCCCAATCAGGAACACCACGCCCTGCACCCGCACCGTCTCAAGCTTTCCCGCGCCTGTTGACAGCAGATAGACCAGCAAGGGCGGCCCCCAGATGCCCGAAATCCCTCCGAACATCCCACCCAGAACGCCCAGCCCCCATTCCGCCCGCGCCCGATGCCGGATGGGCAGCACCAAAGGCACCCCCGCCAGTTGCAGCGCCGCAAAGGCCGTTACGGGAATGCCAAGGATCAGCAGATAGGCCGTCCGCGGGATCACCGTCAGCAAGGGCGCAGACAGGATGATGAACACCACCGTCCCGATCAGGAACCGCCGATAGGCGACAACGGACTCCCACGCCGCAGGCACCCCCTGCCGCGTCGACTGGCTCAGATTGGTGATCAGCGTCGGCAGGATCAGCCCCGCCACCGCCAATTCAGGCGGCAGAAACCCGTTAAAGGCCGACACCATGATCAGCGGCATGGCAAAGCCCACCGCGCCCTTCACGAACCCCGCAAACAGCGTCACCGCCATCGCCGCCCAAAAGGCCGCAGGCTCCAGCCCCGCCATCGCCCAGTCCATGCCCGCACCCCGCGCCGCTTTGGCTGCGACCATGCCGCCCCAACTCGGCAAAGCCAAGGGCCGACTCACCCACCAAGCCCCGGCTCAAAACATGGTTAATCGCCCATCCACCGTGCGCTGCGTGCATACCGCCGTCTGCACTGCGCGTCTGCACCGGCCGCTGCACCGCCTTTCGGCCCATTAATGCAGCGTCCGCAAGCGCTTAGGCCTCAAAACGCTGCCACCCACCCCGCTTTGGCACACCGCCCGCAGAAATTCCGCTGCGACATTTTCCTTCACTTGATCTTTTTGCAGCGAAATTAAGTTGCTCAACCGATCCGAAGGCACTACCTATCTCGCAACCGCAGCATAGCCCTTTCCAAGGTGAACCCATGCCCCACGATGGCCAGTCCGTGACGCAGTCACCCCTCCTCGCCGACCTCCTTCGCCTGACGGCCGAGGCACTGCCCGAAGTGGAATCCACCTTCATCGCCGCGCGCGAAAACCTGCGCGGCATGGTCACTGTGGCGGGCAAGGTGTCTTCCGCCGCCCTTGAGGAACACCAATACGCCGCCCATGCGCTGGCATGGCTGGCCACCTATACCGAAAGCCTGCGCCAGATGCAGGCTTGGGCGCTTCGTCTGGATGCGGACGGCAAATTCTCCGAGATGGAGGCGCTGCTCCTCCAGATCGCCTATGGCGAATACCTCCAGCAGATCCACGGCGGCATTCCGATGAGCCAGGGAGAGGTCGCGCGCTTGCAGGACCTCGGCCTCACCCCGGCCAAACCCGGCGCGGCGGCGGCTGCCCTCATGGCCCAGGGCAATACCGTCGCCGCCCGCACCCGTCTTGTCGAACTGATGCGCGACAATCACGGCCGCGCCACCTTCGGCGCGTCCGGCCTTGATGAAGAACTGGAAATGATCCGCGATCAGTTCCGCCGCTTCGCCGATGACAAGGTCATCCCGCATGCCCAAGGCTGGCACCTGCGCGATGAACTCATCCCGATGGAAATCATTGACTCCCTTGCCGAAATGGGCGTCTTCGGCCTGACCATCCCCGAAGAATTCGGCGGTTTCGGCCTGTCCAAGGCCTCCATGGTGGTGGTGTCCGAGGAACTCTCGCGCGGCTATATCGGCGTGGGCTCGCTGGGCACGCGCAGCGAAATCGCGGCAGAGCTAATCCTCTGCGGCGGCACGGCCGAACAAAAGGCCAAATGGCTGCCGAAACTCGCCTCCGGCGAAATCCTCCCCACCGCCGTCTTTACCGAACCCAATACCGGGTCCGACCTTGGCGCCCTGCGCACAAAAGGCCGCAAGGAAGGCGATGACTGGGTCATCAACGGCAACAAGACCTGGATCACCCACGCCGCCCGCACCCATGTGATGACGGTCCTCGCCCGCACCATCGACGGCACCACCGATTATCGTGGCCTGTCGATGTTCCTCGCCGAAAAGACCCCTGGCACGGATGAAACCCCCTTCGTCGACGCGGGCCTGTCGGGTGGTGAAATCGAAGTGCTCGGCTATCGCGGCATGAAGGAATACACCGTCAACTTCGACGATTTCAAAGTGAAGGGCGAAAACCTTCTCGGCGGCGTCGAAGGGCAGGGCTTCAAGCAGTTGATGCAGACCTTTGAATCCGCCCGCATCCAGACCGCCGCCCGCGCCGTGGGCGTGGCGCAATCGGCACTCGAAACCGGGATGAAATACGCCGAAGATCGCAAGCAATTCGGCAAATCCCTGATCGAATTCCCCCGCGTTTCCGGCAAACTGGCCATGATGGCGGTCGAAATCATGGTGGCCCGCCAGCTCACCTATTTCTCGGCCTGGCAAAAGGACCATGACAAGCGTTGCGATCTTGAGGCAGGCATGGCCAAACTCCTCGGCGCCCGCGTCGCATGGGCCTCTGCCGACAACGCGCTGCAAATCCACGGCGGCAACGGCTTTGCGCTGGAATATACGATCAGCCGCATCCTCTGCGACGCGCGCATCCTGAACATCTTCGAAGGTGCCGCCGAAATTCAGGCGCAGGTCATCGCCCGCCGCCTTCTGGATTGATCAACCTTTCCCCGTCAGGGTGAAACAGCAAAGGCGCGGACCGTGACAACGGCCCGCGCCTTTTGC